>NZ_DAOKZA010000009.1:2953-102752 GCF_035325925.1 Azohydromonas sp.
CTTATCGGCCTCGCGGCGCGGGCACTTGAGCACGGCGACGGCGGCCTACGGGTTCTCCCGTCGCCGGCCCGCCCGGCGCGGGGCGGACCGGCACGGGTGCGCCCGGGCGCAAGCCGCCCCGCATGCGCTCAGAGCCGGTCGACGCCGGGCAGCCGTGCGACGAGCATGCCGTCGACGTACAACGCCCCCTCGGGCGCGCCCGCCTCGGCGTGGAACTCGAGTTCGCCGACATGCGCCGCGGCGGGTCGGGCGGCCAGCCGCTCGGCCCAGCGCGCCAGCACCCGTGCGGCCACGCGCAGTGCCGCCGCCGCGTGTCGGCGGCCCCGCGGCGGGGCGCTCATCTGCAGGACGTCCATGATGTTCTCCTCGTTCGGTCGGTGCCCCTCGAGGGGCGGCGCCGACGGCGCCGCCGGGGCCGGTTGCCTTCAGTACCAGGTCACACCGGCGGCCGACGCCTGCGATCGGGGTGCCGACGCCAGCCGCGACACCTCGGTGCTCGACGGCACGCGGGCGACGACGGCCTTCACGCAGTCACGGCGGGCGCTGCGCGACGTGGCGCGTTCGCACGGCGCGAGCAGCTCCGCGGTGGCCGCGCCGGCCAGGAGCCAAGGCGTGCGCGAGACAGCGCCGAACAGGCCGGCGACGCCGCCGACGACGGCGACCGTGGCCAGCAGCGCGGCGGCAGCGGCCCAGCGCGGGCGCGCAAGCGGCCAGGCGGGCGAGTGGAGGGTCGTCGACTTCATGCGGGTCTCCTCGGGCACCGGGCGCGGCCCGGTGGCGTTCATCGGTGGGGCGGTTTCAGTCGGTCGAGTTCGCGCTGCAGGTCGCGCTGCAGCTGCCTGCGCATCGCACCTGCGCCCGTGCCGTGACGGCCGGCGGTGCGACGGCGCGCGGCGGGGGCGAACGGGTTGCGCGGCTTGACCGTCGGCAGGGCCAGCGGGGCGAGATGCGACATGACGGTTCCTTCGAAGCGGTGATGGACGGACGGCGTGGCAAAAGGCCGACGGCCCGGGGCGGTGACGCAACCCGGGCCGTCGACGGCGGAAGCCTTGCGGGCGACTCAGCCGCTGCGTGCAGCAGGAACGACGGCGGGAGCGACGACGCCCACCCCCCGGGCGTTGCCGCCGCCCAGGGCGGCGGCAACGGCGCGGGTGCGGACGCTGGGCAGGCGGCGACTCGGCATGGCGCTCCGTGACGGGGTGAAGGGAGGGTTCTCGCCGGTGCCGGGGTCGGCGTCGACTTGATGCGCATGATAAACGAAGCGTTATCTTGCGCACGTCATGTTTATCCCTAAGTCAAGGGGGATGGCGACATGCCACGCGCGGCGCGGCCGGCGCGGCGACGCGGGCGCGCGTCGGCGCCTGCGCTCGGGGTCAGCGCTTGCGCTTGAGCGGCGCGACGCCGCTGGCCGCGCGCTGCCAGTCGCTGCGCTCGTCGCCGGCGCTCGGCGGCGGCGCGGGCGGCGCAGCCGGCGTCAGCACCTCGCCGAGCAGGTCGAGCAGCCGCGTGCGCGCGCGCTGCGGGTCGCGGCGGTAGTAGCTGAGCACCAGCCCGACGACGAAGCGTTCATCCTCGTCGTGCGGCTGTGTCGGGTCGGGCTCGGTCGGCGCGTCGGCCGGCGGCGCACGGTCGATGAGCATCGCGGTGCCCAGCGCGCGCGCGTGCGGCTGGTCCATCCAGCCCAGCGGCTTGTTCGACAGGATCTCGAACTGTCGCGCCAGCCGCTCGCCGATCTGCCGCGAGCGGCTCTTGATCTGGCTCCAGTAGCTCGGCTGGATCTGCAGCCTCTCGGCGAAGCGACGCTCAAGCCCGCGAAGCGCGGTCGCGTCGGGGTCTTTCACCGTGCGCTGCACGAACTCGTCGAACAGGCGCAGCGCGTTGTCGTAGCGGATCTGCGCGACGTCGGGCAGCTCGGTCATCCGCCGATGATAAAGGGACGTTGACGGCCCGGGCGCCGCCGCGGCGCGGCTACCATCGACACCCGGTAGCGCCGCGCGACGGCGGCCGCAAGACGACGATGCACACCGTGACCTGGCCCGACGGCGCACGCGCTCCCGCGCTGGCGCTGGGCACCTGGCGCCTGGGCGAGCAGACCTCGCGCCGCGCCGCCGAGGTGGCCGCGCTGCGCGATGCGTTCGAGCTCGGCTACCGCCTCGTCGACACCGCCGAGATGTACGGCGACGGCGGCGCCGAGACCGTGGTCGGCGACGCGCTGGCGCAGGCGCTGCGCGCCGGCACGCTGGCACGCGACGACGTGACCATCGTTTCCAAGGCCTGCCCGCAGCACGCCGGCGCGCGCTCGCTGCCCGCGGCCTGCGAAAGCAGCCTGAAGCGCCTGCGCGTGGACCACCTCGACCTGTACCTGCTGCACTGGCGCGGCAGCGTGCCGCTGGCCGAGACGGTGGCGGCGATGCAGCGCCTGCGCGAACGCGGCCGGGTGCGCCGCTGGGGCGTGAGCAACTTCGACGTCGCCGACATGGACGAGCTGCTCGCCGCCGGCGGCCACGCGTGCGCGACGAACCAGGTCTGGTACTCGCTCGGCCAGCGCGGCGTCGAGTTCGACCTGCTGCCCTGGCAGCGCCACCGCGGCATGCCGCTGATGGCCTACTGCCCGATCGACCAGGGCGCGCTGGCGCGCCACGCGAAGCTCGCGCCGCTGGCCGAACGCCGCCGCGCGACGCCGGCGCAGCTGGCGCTGGCCTGGGTGCTGAAACAGCCGGGCGTGATCGCGATCCCGAAGGCCGGGTCGACCGAGCACCTGCGGCTCAACCTCGACGCCGCGCGCCTGGCCCTGGGCGCCGACGACCTCGCCGCCCTCGACCGCCTGTTCCCGCCGCCACGGTCCAAGCGCCCGCTGGCGATGACCTGAGACCCGAACCTCCGGCCCCCGCGATGACCATTCCTCTCGGCACCCCGCTGTCCCCGCGCGCGACGCGCGTCATGCTGCTCGGCGCCGGCGAGCTCGGCAAGGAAGTGTTGATCGCGCTGCAACGCCTGGGCGTCGAGACGATCGCCGTCGACCGCTACGACCACGCGCCTGGCCAGCAGGTGGCGCACCACGCGCGCACCATCGCGATGAGCGACCCGGACGCGCTGCGCGCGCTGATCGAAGCCGAGCGGCCGATGCTCGTCGTGCCCGAGATCGAGGCCATCGCGACGCCGGTGCTGCAAGAACTCGAAGCCGCCGGCGTCGTGCGGGTGATCCCCACCGCACGTGCGGCGCGGCTGACGATGGACCGCGAGGGCATCCGGCGCCTGGCCGCCGAGACGCTGGGCCTGCCGACCAGCCCGTACCGCTTCTGCGATTCGCTCGCCGAGCTGCAAGCCGCGATCGACGGCGCGCACGGCCGGCCGGGCATCGGGTATCCGTGCGTCGTCAAGCCGGTGATGAGCAGCTCGGGCAAGGGCCAGAGCAAGGTCGACGGCCCCGCCGACGTCCACCAGGCGTGGGACGACGCGATGGCCGGCGGGCGCGTCAGCCACGGCCGCGTCATCGTCGAGGGCTTCGTCGACTTCGACTACGAGATCACGCAGCTGACGGTGCGCGCGCTGGGCGCAGACGGCCAGCCGCGCACGCACTTCTGCGAACCGATCGGCCACGTGCAGGTGCGCGGCGACTACGTCGAGAGCTGGCAGCCGCAGCCGATGCATCCGGCCGCGCTGGCGCGCTCGCGCGAGATCGCCAAGGCGATCACCGACGACCTCGGCGGGCTGGGCGTGTTCGGCGTCGAGCTGTTCGTCCGCGGTGAGCAGGTGTGGTTCAGCGAGGTCAGCCCGCGCCCGCACGACACCGGGCTGGTGACGATGGCCACGCAGTGGCAGAGCGAGTTCGAGCTGCACGCGCGCGCGATCCTCGGCCTGCCGGTGGACACGGCGCTGAAGAGCCCGGGCGCCAGCGCGGTCATCTACGGCGGCGTCGACGCGCGCGGCGTCGTCTTCGACGGCGTCGCCGACGCGCTGGCCCTGCCCGGCGTCGACCTGCGGCTGTTCGGCAAGCCCGAGAGCTACGCGCGCCGGCGCATGGGCGTGGCGCTCGCGCACGCCGACGACGTGGCCACCGCACGACGCACCGCGAAGGACGCCGCGGCGCGCGTGAAGCCGCGCGCGACCTGAACCCCGGAGGACACGCACGATGTCGCCGCCAGTCACGCTGCTGCTCGCACCGCTCGTCGCCGTGGCGCTCGCCGCGCCGGCCCGGGCGGCCGAGCGCGCGCTCGACAAGGAGGTCGTCGTCGACGCGTCGCTCGACGAGGTCTGGGCCGCCTGGACCACGCGCGAGGGCATCGTCGGCTTCTTCGCGCCCGACGCGGTGATCGATCCGCGCCCCGGCGGCGCGTTCCACATCCACATCGACCCGACCGCGCCGCCGGGCCTCAAGGGCGCCGACGAGATGCGCTACCTGGCGCTGCAGCCCAAGCGCATGATCTCGTTCGACTGGAACGCCCCGCCGCACCTGGGCGAGGCGCGCGCCCAGCGCACCTTCGTCGTCGTGCGCTTCGCGCCGCTGGGCGAGCGCCGCACCCGCGTGACGCTGCACCACACCGGCTGGGGCGACGGCGGCCAGTGGGACCAGGCCTACGCCTACTTCGACCGCGCCTGGGGCCAGGTGCTGGGCAACCTGCGCAAGCGCTTCGAGCAGGGTCCGCAGGACTGGACCGCGTGGCTCGAGCAACTGCGCCAGTGGCGCGCGCAGCAGGCGCGCGCCGCGGCGTCGGCACCGCAGTAGCCGCGCCCGATCAGCCCGGCGTCGCCGCGCCGTCGGCAGCGCGCTGTCGGATGCGCGGCGCGGTCTTCACGCTCCAGACCATCGTCACCGCGAGCACCGCGACGACCACGCCCAGCGACACCAGCACCGGGATCTTGTAGACGTCGATGAGCAGCATCTTGGTGCCGATGAACACCAGGATCACCGCCAGCCCGTAGCTGAGCAGGTGGAACTTCGCCGCCACCGCGGCGAGCAGGAAGTACATCGCGCGCAGCCCGAGGATCGCGAAGATGTTGCTCGTCAGCACGATGAACGGGTCGGTGGTGATCGCGAAGATCGCCGGGATCGAGTCGACCGCGAAGATCACGTCGGTCACGCCGACCAGCGCCACCACCATCAGCAGCGGCGTGGCGATGCGCTTGCCGTTCTCGACGGTGAAGAACCTCTCGCCGTCGAAGCCCCTGCTCACCGGCATGAAGCGCTTGAGCAGCTTCAGCGCCGGGTTGCTCTGCAGGTCGGGCTCCTGCCCCGAGGCCCACCACATCTTGATGCCGGTGACCACCAGGAACGCGCCGAAGACGTACAGCACCCAGTGGAACTGCGCGATCAGCCACGAGCCGACCAGGATCATGATCGTGCGCAGCACGATCGCGCCGATGATGCCGATCATCAGCACCCGCTTCTGGAACTCGGGCGGCACCGCGAAGTACGTGAAGATCATCAGGAACACGAAGATGTTGTCCACCGCCAGGCTCTTCTCGATGAGGTAGCCGGTGAGGAACTCCATGCTCTTCGTGTTGGCCACGGCGGTGCCGTGGTCCTGCGCGACGGCCCACCAGAACAGGCCGTTGAAGGCGAACGACAGCGCGACCCAGACGACCGACCAGTTCAGCGCCTCCTTGACGGAGACCGAGTGCGCGCCCTGCTTGCGCAGCACGACGAAGTCGACGAACAGCGCGACGAGGACGGAAACGACGAAAAAGGCCCACAGCCAGGCCGGCGCGATGGTGTCCACGGACACTCCCGAAGTGAAGGGTTGGGGATCGCGCCGAAAGGTCTTGCGCAAGACGCGGGTCTTGTGCGGGCCCGGAAGCGGAAACGGCCCGGCGGCCGCTGCTTCGTATTGACGGGGTCCGCGACCGGCACGCCTGACGACGCGCCGACCGGCTACTCCCCTTCCGACGGCGCGGATGCTAAGGCAGTCCGCGCATTCCCCTGAAACCCTGGGGGAATTCGGCCGGCAAGCGCCGCGCGCTCACTGCCGGTCGACCACCCGGTACATCAGCCGCGCGGCCATCTCGCGCAGCGCCAGGTACGACACGCGCAGCGCGTCGCCGCCGGGCACCAGGTGTGTCCACTCGAACGCTGCGCCGGCGTCGCCGACGTAGCCGACGTAGCCGGTGGGCGCCGCCACCACCTGCAGGCCGGCCTGCTCGAAGGCGCGCCGCGCGCGCGGCACGTGGAACGCGCTGGTCACGAGCACGACGTGGCCGATGCCCGCGGCGCGCAGCAGCGCGGCGGCCTCGCGCGCGTTGCCGGCCGTCGTGCGAGCGCGCTCGTCGAACCAGCGCACCGGCACGCCGAACTCTTGCTCCAGCGCGTCGCGCATCAGCGCCGCTTCGCCGGGTCGGCCGTTCAGCGGCCCGGCGCCGGTGACCAGCACCGGCAACCGCGTCACCTTCGCCAGGCGCGCGCCGTACCGCACGCGCTGCAGCGTGAACACCCCCAGCGTGTCGCCGCCCCAGTCGGGGGCACCGCGCGCGACGCCGCCGCCGAGCACGACGATCGCGCGCGCGTCGCCCACCGCGCGCGCACCGGCCAGCGGCGGCGGTTCGAGCCGACCCATCAGCGAGAACGCCACCACCGGCAGGCTCAGCACGAGCAGCGCGACCAGGCTGCACGCCGCCAGCGTGGCACCCGCCGCGCGCCGCCGGCGCGCCAGCCACAGGCCCGCCAGCGCCAGCACGATCAGCGAGGTCGGCGGCACGATCACCGCGGCGGCGAGGTAGGTCAGGCTGATCGACGCATCCACCGGCCGCAGTGTCGCGCAGTCCCGCAGCGGCGCCGCCATGCCACCGCGATGCGACCCCCGGGTTACGTGCGCGCGACACGTTCCCCCATCGGTGGTGATGCCGGCGATACACGCAGCGCCTAGATTGGCTGTCAGGCGCCGCCGAGATCGGCCACCGCATCGGCCACCGGGGCGTCGCCGCCGCAGGAGACGAACATGCACGCGACCCCCGAGACGACCGCCTACGAGCTGCGCTTCCGCTCGCTGTTCAACGAAGGCACCGGCCTGTCGTTCCCTTGCGACGCACAGGGCCGCGTCGACCTCGACGCGCTGAGCGAGCGCGCGCGGCTGAACTACCTGTACGCGCGCACCGTCGTCGGCCGCGAGTTCCTGATGCCGGCGGTGCAACGGCGCGACCTGCACTGAGCCCCGCGCCACCGGGGTGCGTCAACCGCCGCTGAGCGCCTGCACGATGGCCACGTCGTCGCTCGGCACGATCGGGTGGTCGAGGTCGCGCACCGCGAGCCCGTTGACGAACACGCGCATGTGCGCACGCAGCCGGCCCTGCTCGTCGACCATGCGGAAGCGCAGCCCGGGGTGGCGACGGTCGAGGTCGGCGAGCAGCTCGGCCAGCGTCGCGCCCTCGGCCTCGGCGCGCGCGGTGCGCGTGTAGGAGCGCAGCGCGCTCGGGATCAGCACCTGCATCGCGGCACGGCGCGGGCGCTCAGTCGAGCAGCGCCGCCTCGACGGCGTAGATCTCGGGCAGGTGGCGCGCGATGCACTGCCAGCGCGTGCCTTCGTCGCGGCTGGCCCACAGCTCGCCGCCGGTGTTGCCGACGTACAGCCCCACCGGGTCGGCGGCATCGGCGGTCATCGCCTGGCGCTTCACGGTCCACCACGCCTGCTCGGCGGGAAACCCTGCGTCCAGCCGCTGCCAGGTGCGCCCGCCGTTGCGCGTGCCGTACACCGCAGGCCTGCCGAGCGGCGCGGTGCGCGGCCAGACGTCGCTGGCGTCCATCGGGAACACCCAGCAGACGTCGTCGTCGCGCGGGTGCACGACCAACGGGAAGCCCACGTCGCCGACCCTCTTCGGCATCCGGCGGCCGATGCGCTTCCAGGTGGTCGACGGACGGTCGAGGCGGTAGATGCCGCAGTGGTTCTGCTGGTACAGCCGGTCGGGGTTGCTCGGGCACAGGCGCACGCAGTGCGGGTCGTGGAAGGTCGGCACCGCGACGTCGAAACCCTCGACGACCTCGAGCCCGTCGAGCAGGCGCGACCAGGTCTGCCCGCCGTCGCGCGACTCGTGCACCCCGCCGCCCGACATGCCGAACAGCAGGTGCCGCGCGTCGCGCGGGTCGACGACGATCGAGTGCAGCTTCGGTCCGTCGGGGGTGCCGTCCTGCACCGTGCCCATCCATTCGCGCAACGTCACGTCGTCGTTGACCGACGGCAGCGGCGACCAGCTCACGCCGCCGTCCTCCGAGCGGAACAGCCCTTGCGGCGACGTGCCCGCGTACCAGGTGCCGCGCTCGCCGGCGTGGCCCGGCGTCAGCCAGAACGTGTGGTCGACCGCGCGGCCGGCCTGGCCGTCGACGTTGGCGAACGCGGGCGGGCGCTCGGCTTCCTTCCAGCGACGCCCCAGGTCGGTCGAGCGGAAGATCGTCGGCCCCAGGTGCCCGGTCTTCGCGGCGGCCAGCAGCGTGCGCCCGTCGCGCGGGTCGAGCTGCAGGTGGCTGACGACATGGCCGTGGAAGTGCGGCCCGTCGAGCCGCCAGGCGCGCCGCCTCGCGTCGCCGTGCAGCAGCCACGCGCCCTTGCGCGTGGCCACCATCAGCAGCAGCCGCGCCGCCTTCGCCGCCGACTTCGCGGGCTTGTTCTTCACCATGTCGCCGTCCTCGCGTGGATCACCGCCGGGTACCGCGCTCGCAGCGCCCGCGGCCCGCGCGGGCGGGCCCGGCGCCGCGTGGCTCAGTCCTCGTCCTTCACCTGGAACTGCGTCGTCAGTTGCTGCTGCACGGCCGGCGGAACCGGCTCGTAGTGGCTGAACGCGATCGTGTAGCGCCCCTGACCGCTGGTCATCGCGTTCAGGCGCGACTGGTAGCCCGCCAGCTCCGACAGCGGCGCCTGCCCCTTGACGACCATCGTGCCCGGCGCGCCGTTGTGCGTGCCGCTGACCTGACCGCGGCGCGACGACAGGTCGCCGGTGATGTCGCCCATCGCCGCGTCGGGCGCGACGATCTCGACGTCGACGACCGGCTCGAGCACGATCGGCCGCGCCTCGCGCACCGCGGCCATGAACGCCTTCCTGCCGGCGGTGACGAAGGCGATCTCCTTGCTGTCGACGCTGTGGTGCTTGCCGTCGTAGACCGTGACCTTGACGTCGACCACCGGGTAGCCGGCGACCGCGCCGCCGGCCAGCACCTCGCGCACGCCCTTCTCGACCGCGGGGATGAACTGGTTCGGGATCACGCCGCCCTTGACCTCGTCGACGAACTCGAAGCCCGCGCCGCGCGGCAGCGGCTCGACGCGCAGGAACACCTCGCCGAACTGGCCGGCGCCGCCGGTCTGCTTCTTGTGCCGGTGGTGGCCCTCGGCGCGGCCGGTGATCGTCTCGCGGTACGCGATGCGCGGCGGCTTGGTCTCGACCTCGAACTTGTAGACCTCGCGCAGCCGCTCGAGCAGCACGCGCAGGTGCAGCTCGCCCAGGCCGTAGACCACGGTCTCGTTGGTGCTCGCCACGTGCTCGACCTTCAGGCACGGGTCCTCGTCGACGAGCTTGGTCAGGATCTCCCACATGCGCTGCTCGTCGCCGTGGCGCTTCGGCGTGATCGCCAGCCCGTGCACCGGGGTCGGGAACGCCAGCGGCTTCAGGTGGATGTGGTCGTCCTCGGCGGCGTCGTGCAGCACCGCGTCGAAGCCGATCTCGTCGACCTTGGCCACCGCGACGATGTCGCCCGGCAGCGCCTGCCTGACCTCGACGTGGTCCTTGCCCTGCAGCATGAACAGGTGGCCGACCTTGAACGGCTTGCGCCCGTCGCCGACGTACAGCTGCGAGTTCGGCGTCACCGTGCCCTGCCAGACGCGGAAGATCCCCATCTTGCCGACGTACGGGTCCTGCGTGACCTTGAACACGTGCGCCAGCACGTGCTTCGACGCGTCGGGCTCGGCGTGCATCAGCGCCGCGTCGGCGCCCTCGCCGTTGAGGAAGTCCGGCGGGTTCGACTCGGTCGGGTTGGGCAGCAGCCTGACGATCACGTCGAGCAGCTCGGCCACGCCGGCGCCGCTGCGCGCGCTGACGAAACACACCGGAATCAGGTGCCCCTCGCGCAGCGCCTGCTCCAGCGGCGCGTGCAGCTCGCCGGCGTCGACGTCGCCGTCGTTCAGGTAGCGCTCGACGAAGTCGGCGTCGACCTCGACCACCTGCTCGACCAGCGCGCGGTGCGCCGCGTCGACGCTGCCGAAGTCGCTGTGGCCTTCGCGGTTGTAGAAGCAGTCGACGACCTGCGTGCCACCGGCGTCGGGCAGGTTCAGCGGCAGGCACTCCTTGCCGAAGGTGGCCTGGATCTGCGCCAGCAGCCCGGGCAGGTCGACGCCCTGCGCGTCGATCTTGTTGACGACGATCAGCCGGTCGAGCTGGCGCTCGGCGGCGTGCTCCATCATGCGCACCGCCACCGGCTCGATGCCGGCGGTGGCGCTGATCACGATCGCCGCGGTCTCGACCGCTTCGAGCGCCGGCAGCGCCTGGCCGGCGAAGTCGGGAGCCCCGGGCGTGTCGATCAGGTGGATGCGGCAGCCGCCGTGCTGCAGGTGCATCACCGCCGAGTTCAGCGAGTGCTGCATCTTGCGCTCGAGCGGGTCGAAGTCGCTCACGGTGCTGCCGCGCTCGAGGCTGCCGACGGCGCCGATCGCCCCCGCGCGGTGCAGCAGCGCCTCGGCGAGGCTGGTCTTGCCGGCCGCCGCCGGCCCGACGAGGGCCAGCGTGCGGATCGCGGCGATGCCGGCGTCGCCGGCAGCATCTGGGCTTGACATCGGCTGTCTCCTTGGCGTGGCCCGCGGCGCGGCGGGCGCGTGGATCGACGGGTCGCGGCCAGCGTACGGGATCGCCGCCGACGGCACAAGCTCGGGCTTTGACGGGGCGCGACACGCCGCCGCGGCGGCGACACTGCGCCGATGAACGCCCCCGCCACCGCTGCCGTCACGCCCCCGCCGCGCGTGCTGCCGGTGCTGGTGGCCGCACAGTTCGCCGGCACCTCGCTGTGGTTCGCGGTCAACGCGGTGATGCCCGACCTGCAGCGTGAGCTCGGCTGGCCCGCCGCCGCGGTGGGCACGCTGACCTCGGCGCTGCAGCTGGGCTTCATCGCCGGCACGCTGGTGTTCGCGCTGCTCGCCGTCGCCGACCGGCACTCGGCGCGGCGCGTGTTCCTGCTGTGTTCGCTGGCCGGCGCGGGCTGCACCGTCGGCGCCTGGGCCATGGTGCGCGACCCGGTGGCGCTCGCCGCCTGGCGCGCCGCCACCGGGTTCTTCCTCGCCGGCATCTACCCGGTGGGCATGAAGCTGGCGTCGCAGTGGTTCCCGCGCGGGCTGGGCGGCGCGCTGGGGTTGCTGATCGGCGCGCTGGTGCTCGGCTCGGCCAGCGCGCACGGGCTGCGTGCGCTGGGCGGCGCGCTGCCCTGGCACAGCGTGATGCTCGGCGTGGCGGCGCTGGCCGCCGCCGGCGGCGTGCTGCTGTACCTGCTGCTGCCCGAGCCGCCGCACGCCGCGCCGGCCCGGCCCGCGCACTTCGACTGGCACGCGCTGGCCACGCTGTGGACCGACCGCCGGGTGCGCGCGTCGGTGTTCGGCTACTTCGGCCACATGTGGGAGCTGTACACGATGTGGGTGCTGGTGCCGCTGATCCTGGCCGCGCGGCTCGACGGTGCGGCGCTGTCGGCGGCGGCGTTCGCGGTGCTCGGCGCCGGCGTGGTCGGCTGCGTCGGCGGCGGCTGGTGGGCGCAGCGCGTGGGCAGCGCCCGCGTGGCCGCGATGCAGCTGGCCACCAGCGGCGCGTGCTGCGTGGCCGCCGTCGTGATGCTCGACGCGCCCGACGCGGCGTTCTACGCGTGGCTGCTGCTGTGGGGCGCCACGGTGTCGGGCGACTCGCCGCAGTTCAGCGCGCTGACCGCCGCCAACGCGCCGCGCCACGCGGTGGGCAGCGTGCTGACGCTGGCCAACAGCATCGGCTTCGCGATCTCGATCGTCAGCATCGAGCTGCACGTGTGGCTGGTCGCGCAGCGCGGCGTGCCGATGGCGCAGCTGCTGCCCTGGCTGGCGATCGGCCCGGCGCTGGGGCTGTGGATGCTGCGCGGCCTGTGGCGTGCGCCGCCGCGTTGAATCGGCGCGACCACGCCGCGCCGCCAGCGGCTACGATGGCGTCCCGTCCCGTCCCGCCGCGCCACCGCCATGGCCCTCGACACCTGGCTGATCTACCTGCTCGCCGCCGTCGGGCTGTCGCTGTCGCCCGGGCCGAACGGGCTGCTCGCGCTGACGCACGGCGTGCTGCACGGGCGGCGGCGCGCGCTGTACACGATCTTCGGTGGCGCGCTGGGCTTCGTCGCGGTCATCGCGCTGTCGATGTTCGGCATCGGCGCGCTGCTGAAGACTTCGCTCGCCTGGCTCACGGTGATGAAGTGGGTCGGCGGCGCGTACCTGGTGTGGCTGGGCGTGCAGGTCTGGCGTGCGCCGCCGGTGGGCGTCGAGCTGGCCGCCGGCGCAACACCGCGCGCCGGCTGGTCGCTGTTCCGCCAGGGCGCGCTGTCGGCGCTGACGAACCCGAAGGGGCTGCTGTTCTTCGCCGCGTTCCTGCCGCAGTTCGTCGACCCGGCGCGCAGCCTGTTCGTGCAGTTCGTGGTGATGGCAGGCACCTTCGCGGCGATCGAGATCGCCACCGAGGTCGTCATCGCCAGCATGGCGCACCGCATCCGTCCGTGGCTGCGGCGCGTCGGGCGGCGCTTCAACCAGGCCTGCGGCGGCGTGTTCGTGGCCATCGGCGCGGCGCTGCCGCTGCGCGGCTGAGGCGCTTCGCACCCCGCACGATACCGCTGCCGGTGATCGAGCGCATCGCCACGCCGCGCCTGGTGCTGCGGCCGGTGGCGGCCGGCGACCTGCCCGACCTGCTCGAGGTCAACGGCGACCCCGAGGTCACACGCTTCCTGCCGTACGCCACCTGGCGCTCGCCCGACGACGCCGCGGCCTGGCTCGAACGCATGGACACGCTGGCCGCCGCCGGCGACGCGCGCCAGCTGGTGCTGGTGCGCGCGGCCGACGCCCGCGTCGTCGGCACGTTGCTGCTGTTCCGCCACGACGCCGGCAGCGCACGCGCCGAGGTGGGCTACGTGCTGGGCCGGCGGCACTGGGGGCAGGGTCTGATGCGCGAGGCGCTGCAGGCGGCCTGCTTGCACGCCTTCGGCGCGCTGGGCCTGCGCCGGCTGGAAGCCGAGGTCCACCCCGGCAACGCCGCGTCTTGGCGCCTGCTCGAGCGCCTGGGTTTCGTGCACGAAGGCACGCTGCGCCAGCGCTGGGTGGCCCAGGGCGCGCCGTACGACACGCGCCTGTACGGTCGGCTGGCCGGCGACCGCGGCGGCCCCGCCGACGGCCACGAGGACGCGCGATGCCGCTGACCCGCGAAGCCGTCGAACGCTGGCTGCACGCCTACGGCCAGGCCTGGCAGCAGGCCGACCCGCAGCGTGCGGCGGCGCTGTTCACCGACGACTGCCGCTACTTCGAGACACCGTTCGCGCCGCCGGCGGTCGGCCGCGACGGCGTGCTGGCCTACTGGCAGGCCGTGCCCGACGGGCAGGCCGACATCGCGTTCGCCTGGCGGCTGGTCGCCGTCGAGGGCGAGGTCGCGCTGGCGCACTGGAGCGCGTCGTTCACGCGCAAGGCCGGCGGCACGCGCGTGCACCTGGACGGCATGTTCGAACTCGCGTTCGACACCGGCAGCGGCCGGTGCCGCACGCTGCGCGAGTGGTGGCACGCCGAGGAGCGGCCCGTCGCGTGACGCCGGCGCGCGCTCGCCGCCGCGACCGGATGCAGGCATGATCGCCGCGTCGCGTCCCCGGCGCGTGCGATGCGTGCCCCGCGCGCCGCACATCGCACGCGGCACCCGCAAGGCGGTCGGCCTTGCGCCCCTCCAGGAGGCTACATGCCCACCCCCCGACGCCAGCCCGTCGTCCTCGCGGCCCTCGCCCTCGGCCTGGCCGCCACCGCCGCCGTCGCGCTGCTCGCCCTGCGCCCTGCACCGGCCGAGGCGCAGTCGGTGATGGCGATCCCGCCGTGCCAGTGCTCGGCGCCGACGCCGATTGCCGGCCTGTCGACGCAGGTCGTGCACTGCCTGTGCGGAGGCCTGGCCTGCGCGATCAGCCAGCCGGCGGGGGCGGGGGCGCACCAGATGCAGTGCGTGAAGTGAGCCGGCCGGCGCTGACGCACGGCTACACACCGTCACTGCACGCCGGCGGCGCTGCGCCGATGATGCCGGTGATGGATGCGCTGCCCGCCTGCGAAGCCCTGCAACCGTCGCGGCGCGGGCCCGCCGTGCTGCTGCTCGCCGCCACGCTGGGCGTCGGATCGTGCGGCGGCGGAGGTGGCAGCGAGCCCACCGAAGCCGACGCCCCGCCCGTTGCCGCGCCGCCGTCCGGCGAGGCCGCGACGGCCGCCAGCGCCACCTGCGGGCTGCCCGACTTCGCCGCGCAGGCGCTGCAGCGCATCAACGCGGTGCGCACCGCCGGCGCCAGCTGCGGCAGCCGCGGCGCGTTCGCCGCCACCGGCGCGCTGGCCTGGCACGCGGCGCTCGACGCGGCCGCCGCCGCGCACGCCGCGGACATGGCCACGCGCGACTACGTCAGCCACACCAGCCCCGAGGGCACCGGCCCCGGGCAGCGCATCGCCGCGGCCGGCTACGACGCGCGCGCCTGGGCCGAGAACATCGCCGCCGGCTACCCCGGCGTCGACGCGGTGGTCGCCGGCTGGGTGGCCAGCGACGGCCACTGCGCGAACCTGATGAACCCGAACCTGCGCGAACTCGGCCTGGCCTGCGTGCGCGGCAGCGGCACCACCTACACGACGTACTGGGCGCTGAACCTGGCCACGCCACGCTGAAGCCGGCGCGCGCTGCACCGCGCCTTCGCCGAGTTCGGCCCCTTCGATCCGTCCGGCCTCGCGGGCGGGCTTGGGGCTGCGGGCCTCAGCGCCGCGCGCCGCCGACCATGCGCAGGATGTCGTCGAGCGGGTTGCCGTTGCCGTCGAGGTCGAGCATCGACGCCAAGCCTGCGCCGCCGCCGGCCGTGCCGCGGCCCTGCGCGCCGCCCAGCAGGCCGCCGAGCAACTCGCCGAGGCCACCGGCGGCGCCACCGCCGCCGCCACCGAACAGGCCGCCGAGGCTGCCGCCGGGCTCCGGCGCCGCCTGGGCCTGACCGCCCTGCTGGCGCGCCATGAAGCCGGCCACCAGCATCGCCAGCATCGGCAGCATCTTCTTCAGCAGCGCCGGGTCGAGCCCGGTCTGCGCCGACGCGTTGGTCGCCACCGCGCGGCTGACGTCCTTCGAGCCGAAGATCTGTCCGAGCACGTCGTTGCCGCGGTCGACGTGCGTCGGTTCGGGCGCCAGCACGTCGTCCATCAGCGCGCCGCCGCCGAGCTGGCTCAGCAGCCCGCCCAGCCCCTCGACACCGGCGGGCTGCGCCTGCGCCTGCCGCTTGAAGCCGCCGAGGATGGCCGGCAGGAGCGCGTCGGCGCCGCTGGCCGCCTGCGACTCGCTGACGCCGAGTTCACGGGCCATGGACTGCAGTCCGCCCATGCGGGCGAGGAGTTCGGTGAGCTGCATGCGGGTCTCCTTGGCGGGTTGGTGTGGCAGCGCGTCGTCCTATCGTAACCCCGCCGGCGTGCGCGATGGTCAGGGCGATGGGGCCGCGCCTGGCGCGTGTCGTGGAGGCCGCGGGTGCGAGCGCAACGGCGCCAGCACGTGGGCATTGCTCGTAAAGGTCCAATCGGGTACGCCTCGTCGGTCGTGCCGACGAGAATTGCGGCGTCGTACTCTGCCAGGACACCTTTGATCGAGGGAGCGTTGCCGTCACGCTGCTCGCACAGCAGGGTCGCGGACACGAGCTGCCCGCGCAGCGAGTCGTTCAGTGGGTCAGTGTTCGAGGTGCGGCGCCTTCAGCAGCCTGGGGTGACCTCTCGCCACCGCGTCAGTCGCACCCCGCCACCGCCTGCCGCACCGCCCGCTCCCACCGCCCCATCAGCTCCGCGGCGCGCTCGCGCGGCATGGTCGGCAGGAAGCGGCGCTCGACCTGCCACTGCGCGGCCAGCTCGTCCAGGCCCTTCCACACGCCGGTGGCCAGGCCGGCCAGGTAGGCGGCGCCCAGCGCGGTGGTCTCGGTGACCTGCGGGCGCACCACCGGGATGCCCAGCAGGTCGGCCTGGAACTGCATCAGCAGGTCGTTGACACTGGCGCCGCCGTCGACGCGCAGTTCGCCGACCGGCGCGGCGCCCGCGGCCTGGGCGTCGCGGCTCATGGCCTGCAGCAGCGCGGCGCTCTGGAACGCGATGCTCTCCAGCGCCGCGCGCGCGATGTGCGCCACCGTGCTGCCGCGCGTCAGCCCGGTGACGGTGCCTCGCGCGTCGGGCTGCCAGTACGGCGCGCCCAGCCCGGTGAACGCGGGCACGAAGACCACGCCGCCGCTGTCGGGCACGCTCTCGGCCAGCGCCTGCACCTCGCTGCTGGCGTGGATCGCGCGCAGCCCGTCGCGCAGCCACTGCACCACCGCGCCGCCGATGAACACGCTGCCTTCCAGCGCGTACTCGCGCGCGCTGCCCACCTGCGCCGCGGCGGTGGTCACCAGCCCGTTGGCCGAGCGCTCGAAGCGGCTGCCGGTGTGCATCAGCATGAAGCAGCCGGTGCCGTAGGTGTTCTTCGCCAGCCCGGGCGAGAAGCAGGCCTGGCCGAACAGCGCGGCCTGCTGGTCGCCGGCGATGCCGGCGATCGGGATCGCGGCGCCGAGCAGTGCCGGGTCGGTCTCGCCGTAGACGTGGCTCGACGGGTGCACGCGCGGCAGCAGGCTGTCGGGCACGTGCAGCGCGGCCAGCAGGTCCTTGTCCCACACGTGGTGGCGCACGTCGAACAGCATCGTGCGCGACGCGTTGCTCACGTCGGTGGCGTGCACGCGCCCGCCCGTCAGCTTGAACAGCAGCCAGCTGTCGACGGTGCCGAAGGCCAGCTCGCCGTGCGCGGCGGCGATGTGCGCGCCGTGCACGTGGTCCAGCAGCCAGCGCACCTTGGTGCCGCTGAAGTACGGGTCGATGACCAGCCCGGTGGCGGCGCGCACGTGCTCGGCCACGCCGGGCATCGCGCGCAGCTGCGCACACAGCGGCTCGGTGCGCCGGTCCTGCCAGACGATGGCGTTGGCCACCGGCTCGCCGGTGCGGCGGTGCCACAGCAGCGTGGTCTCGCGCTGGTTGGTGATGCCGATGGCGCGGATCTCGCGCGCCGCCAGCCCGGCCTGGGCGATGGCCTCGCGCGCGGTGGCCAGCTGCGTGTCCCAGATCTCGTCGGCGTCGTGCTCGACCCAGCCGGGCTGCGGGTAGATCTGGCGGAACTCGCGCTGCGCCATCGCCACGACGCGCCCGGCGCTGTCGAACACGATGCTGCGCGAGCTGGAGGTGCCCTGGTCGAGGGCGAGCAGGTAGGTCATCGGTAGACTCCGCGGCCAGCGAAGGGGTGGACGGCCGGCGAGCGCGCAGGATAGCCCGCGGCCTGCGGCGCGCCAGCCCGGACGCACCCTGCCGCCCGCCCTGCCCACCTGCACCGCCTTGAACCCGCACGCCCAGCCCCCTGCCGACGCGCCGCCCGAGCGCTGCGACGTGCTGGTGGTCGGCGGTGGCATCAACGGCGCGGGCATTGCGCGCGACCTGGCCGGGCGCGGCTGGCGCGTGTGCCTGGCCGAGCGCGACGACCTCGCGTCGCACACCTCGTCGGCGTCGACCAAGCTGATCCACGGCGGGCTGCGCTACCTCGAGCACTATGAGTTCGCGCTGGTGCGCAAGGCGTTGGCCGAGCGCGAGGTGCTGCTCAGGAGCGCGCCGCACATCATGTGGCCGCTGCAGTTCGTGCTGCCGCACGACGCGGCGATGCGCCCGGCGTGGATGATCCGCGCCGGCCTGTTCCTGTACGACCACCTGGCACGGCGCGAGGTGCTGCCCGGCTCGCGCGGCGTCGACCTGCGCACGCACCCGGCCGGCGCCGCGCTGCAGCCGCGTTTCACGCGCGGCTTCGTTTACGCCGACGGCTGGGTCGACGACGCGCGGCTGGTGGTGCTGGCCGCGCTCGACGCGCGCGAGCGCGGCGCCGCCGTGCTGACGCGCTGCGAGTGCGTGGCCGCGCAGCGTGGCACCGACGGCTGGACGGCGACGCTGCGCGACGCCTCGCGGCGCGAGCACCGGGTGCACGCGCGCGCGCTGGTCAACGCCGCCGGCCCCTGGGCCGAGGCCTTCCTGCGCAGCGTCGCGCGCCCCGCGGCCGGCGAGGCGCTGGCCACGCGGCACC
This sequence comes from Azohydromonas sp., assembly GCF_035325925.1. NCBI lineage: Bacteria > Pseudomonadati > Pseudomonadota > Betaproteobacteria > Burkholderiales > Sphaerotilaceae > Azohydromonas > Azohydromonas sp. Next base: position 21,242 of record NZ_DAOKZA010000009.1, read on the forward strand.
TGCGGCTGGTCAAGGGCAGCCACGTCGTGGTGCCGCGCTGCTTCGAGCACGACCACGCGTACATCTTCCAGAACCCCGACGGGCGCATCATCTTCGCGATCCCGTACGAGGGCGATTACACGCTGATCGGCACCACCGACGTCGAGATCGAGGGCGACCCGGCGGCCGCGCGCATCGACGCCGACGAGACCGCCTACCTGTGCGCGCAGGCCAGCCGCTACCTGCGCCGGCCGGTGCAGCCGCAGCAGGTGGTGTGGAGCTACAGCGGCGTGCGCCCGCTGCTCGACGACGCCAGCGGCGACCCGTCGGCGGTCACGCGCGACTACCTGCTCGAGACCGGCGCCGAAGGCGGCGCGCCGCTGCTGACCGTGTGGGGCGGCAAGATCACCACGTTCCGCAAGCTCGCCGAGGACGCCGCCACCGAACTCGGCCGCCTGCTCGGCGACACGCGCCGGCCGTGGACCGAAGGCGCCTTCCTGCCCGGCGGCGACCTGTCGGCGTTCATCGGCGCGCCGCAGCGCCCCGACACCGATTTCGAGCGCTTCGTCGCCGCGGTGCTGCAGCGCCGGCCGTGGCTGCCGCCGTCGCTGGCACGACGCCTGTGCCGCGCCTACGGCAGCCGCATCGGGCGCGTGCTGGGCGACGCCGCGACGCTGTCCGACCTGGGCGCCGAGCTCGCCCCGGGGCTGCACGAAGCCGAGCTGGCGTACCTGCAGCGCGAGGAGTGGGCCCGCGACGCCGACGACGTGCTGTGGCGACGCAGCAAGCTGGGGTTGCGCTGCGACCCGGCGCAGCGCGAACGCGTGGCGCGCGCGCTGGCCTGACGGTCCGGGGTGGGCGGCGCGGGGGACGCGTGTCACCATCGCGCCCATGCAGGTCGTGCCCGAACGCTTCGACCACGCGGCCGACGTCGCCGAGTTCCGCCGCCCGGCGCACCGCACGGGCGTCGAGCTGTACCGCGCGCACATCCTGCGCCACGCGTTCGAGCCGCACGCGCACGCCGGCTTCGGGCTCGGCGCGATCGACGCGGGTGTCGAACGCTTCCGCTACCGCGGCGCCGACCACCTGGCGCCGGCGGGCACGCTGGTGGCGATGAACCCCGACGAGCTGCACACCGGCCGCGCCGAGACCGCCGGCGGCTGGCGCTACCGCATGCTCTACGTCGAGCCCGCGGTGATCGAGGCGGTCAGCGGCGAGCGCGGCTGGTGGTTCGCCGGCGCGGCCGTTCACGATCCGCCACGGGCCGCGCGGGCCGGCGCGCTGCTGCACGCGCTTTGGCACGCCGACGAGCCGCTGGCCTTCGACTGCGCGCTGGCGCAGGTGCTCGAGCTGTTCCGCGCCGACGCGCGCGTCGCGCAGCCGCCACGCGCCGAGGCCGCGCCGCGCTTCGCCGCGGTGATCGACCACCTGCACGCGAACCTGGCCCGGCGGCTGACGCTGGCCGAGCTGGCCGGCGTCGCGGGGCTGAGCCCGTTCCACTTCCTGCGCGCGTTCCGCAGCCAGCACCACGCGACGCCGCAGCAGATGCTGATGGCGCTGCGCCTGCGCGACGCGCAGCGCCGTCTCGCCGCCGGCGAGGCGCCGGCCGACGTGGCGGCGGCGGTCGGGCTGGCCGACCAGGCGCACCTGACGCGCGCCCTCGCACGCCGCTACGGCGTGACCCCGGCGCAGTACCAGCGCCAGCTGCGGCTGCGCTGAGGCCGCGCGCCGCAATCCGGTACAAGACGCGCGCGCCGCGCCGCGGCACACTGCGCGCCCCATGCCCCACCGCACCGCGCTGATCACCGGCACCACGTTCGCACTGGCCGCGGGCCTGACGTGGGGGCTGGTGTTCATCGCGCCGCTGCTGCTGGCCGAATACCCGCCGGCGCTGCTGAGCTTCGCGCGCTACCTGGCGTTCGGGCTGATCGCGCTGCCGCTGGCCGCGCTCGACCGCCGCCGGCTGGCGCAGCTCACGCGCGCCGACTGGCGCGAGGCGCTGAAGCTGGCGCTGGTGGGCAACCTCGTCTACTACCTGTTCCTCGCCAGCGCGATCCAGCACGCCGGCGGACCGCTGCCGACGATGATCATCGGCACGCTGCCGGTGGTCATCGCGGTCAGCTCGAACCTGCGCGACGCGCAGCGTGACGGCCGCCTGCCGTGGCGGCGGCTGGCGCCGTCGCTGGCGCTGATCGGCGCCGGCATCGCGCTAGTCAACCAAGCCGAGCTGGCGCACCTGCGCGCCGACCCGGCGGCCGACCTGGGCCGCTACGCACTGGGCGCGCTGCTGGCGGTCGGCGCCGTCGCCTGCTGGACCTGGTACCCGCTGCGCAACGCCGACTGGCTGCGCGCGCACCCCGACCGCTCGCCCGCCGTGTGGGCCACCGCGCAAGGGGTGGCGACGCTGCCGCTGGCGGCGCTGGGCTTCGCCGGGTTCTGGCTCGTCGACGCGTTGCGCGGCGGCGCGTTCGCGATGCCCTTCGGCCCTCGGCCGGCGCTGTTCGTCGGGCTGATGCTCGCGCTCGGGCTGCTGGCGTCGTGGCTGGGCACGCTGTGCTGGAACGCCGCGAGCCAGCGCCTGCCGACGACGCTGGCCGGGCAGCTGATCGTGTTCGAGACGCTCGCCGCGCTGGCCTACGCGCTCGCGCTGCGCGGCGGCGCACCCGACGCGGCGACGCTGGCCGGCATCGCGCTGCTGGTGGGCGGCGTGGTCATCGCGCTGCGCGTGCGGCCGGTGGCGGCCGCGCCGAACCCGGCCTGAGCCGCAGGCGCCGCGGCCTTGTCATCGGTGCACTGCGCCACGCGCGACACGGCACCCATGGCCCCGGCGCCCTCGGGCGCACCGAAGGCGCAACGGGAAAGGATGCCGGTCATCGTGCGCCGGCGCGCTGCGCGGCGATCCAGTCGTCGACCACGCGCTGGAGCACCGGCAGCGGCAGCGCGCCCTGGCCGAGCACGGCGTCGTGGAAGCGGCGCAGGTCGAAGCCCAGCGTCTCGGCGTACAACGCCCAGCCCTCGAAGTGCGCGGTGACGAACGCGCCACGGCGGAATGCCGGCAGCGCGGTGTGGAAGCCGCCCCGCGAACCCAGGCTCATCGTGCGCCAGCCCTCGAACGCCTGGAACGCGACCTCGTCGACGCGCTGGTGCACGAACAGGTCGAGCGAGACGCGGTCGGCCGGCGCCAGCGCGTCACCGACGCCGCGCCACCGATTCGGGAAACCGGCCATGGCTGCCTCCTTGCCGTGCGCCGGCGTGCGGCCCCGGCGGACAAGGGTATCGCCGACGCGCTGCGGCCGCGCCTCAGCGCGCGACGTCGACCACCGTGCGCCCGCGCACCTGGCCGTCGAGCACGCGCGGCGCGCGGCCGATCGCCTCGCTCAGGCCGATCTCGACCGTCATCGCGTCGAGCTTCTCCGCGGCGAGATGGCGCGCCATCAGCGCCCAGGCCTGCTCGCGCTCGGCGTTGGGCACCAGCACGCTGTTGATGCCGTACAGCGTGACGCCGCGCAGGATGAACGGCATCACGGTCGCCGGCAGGTCGCTGCCCTGCGCCAGCCCGCACGCGGCCACCGCGCCGCGGTAGCGCGTCTGCGCGCAGGCGTTGGCCAGCGTGTGGCTGCCCACCGTGTCGACGACGCCGGCCCAGGTCTCCTTCTGCAGCGGCTTGCCGGGCAGCGCCAGCGCGGTGCGGTCGACGATGCGCGCCGCGCCGAGGCGGTGCAGGTAGGCCGCTTCCTGCGGCCGGCCGGTCGACGCGACCGCGGTGTAGCCCAGGCTGCCCAGCAGCGCGAGCGCGATCGAGCCGACGCCGCCGGCCGCGCCGGTGACCAGCACCTCGCCGTCGCCGGGCGCGACGCCGTGGCGCTGCAGCGCCATCACGCACAGCGCGGCAGTGACGCCGGCGGTGGCGACGGCCATCGCGCTGCGCGGCGTGAACGGCGGCGGGATGCGCAGCAGCCAGCCGGGGTCCACGCGCGCCTTGCGCGCCAGCCCGCCCCAGTGGTTCTCGCCCAGGCCCCAGCCGGTGACGACGACCGCGTCGCCGGGTCGCCAGTCGGGGCTGCGGCTGGCGGCGACGGTGCCCGCCAGGTCGATGCCCGGCACCATCGGCCAACTGCGCACGATCGCGCCGCGGCCGGCGATCGCCAGCGCGTCCTTGTAGTTCAGCGTCGAGTACGCGACGTCGACCGTCACGTCGCGATCGGGCAGGGCCGACTCGTCGAGCGCGGTCAGCGCGGCGTGCGTGCGGCCGTCGTCGCTGCGCGTGAGCAGGATGGCCTCGAACATCGGCGTTCTCCTTCGGGCGGGGCCGTGCATGATCCCATGGCACGCGCGGCGCTGGCATAGCATCGGGGCATGCTCACGCCCGAACAGCTGCTGGCCTTCCTCGCGGCCGCGGTGCTCGTCACCGTGTCGCCGGGGCCCGACAACCTGATGGTGCTCGGTGTCGGCATGTCGCGGGGACGCCGCCGCGGCGTGGCGTTCGGGCTGGGCTGCGCGCTGGGCTGCCTGAGCCACACCGCGCTGGCGGTGGCCGGCGTCAGCGCGCTGCTCGCCGCGTCGCCGCTGGCGTTCACGCTGCTCAAGGTGGCCGGCGGCGCGTACCTGGTGTGGCTGGGCGTGCAGGCGCTGCGCAGCCGCGGCGGCGTGCGCGTCGGCGACGCGGGCGCGGCCGCACCGTCGCTGTCGGGGCTGTTCGCGCGCGGCGTGGTGGCCAACGCGATCAACCCGAAGGTGGTGCTGTTCTTCCTGTCGTTCCTGCCGCAGTTCGTCGCAGCCGACCGCGGCGGCGTGGCCACGCAGATCGCCGCGCTGGGCGTGGTGTTCACGCTGCAGGCGGCGCTGCTGTTCGGGCTGCTGGGCTGGTTCGCCGGCACGGTCGGCCAGTGGCTGACGGCGCGCCCGCGCGCCGGGCTGTGGCTGGACCGGCTGGCCGGGGCGATCTTCGTCGGCCTGGGGCTGCGGCTGATCGCGTCGCGTTGAGCGGGTCGGTCGCGCGAGGAGCGCGGCGTTCGCGCGCCGGCGCCGCCGTTGCCCGGACAACGGCCGCGGGCTCGCGGCGCGATCAGCCGAGCGCGTCGTCGAGCACCTCGACCCAGTGCCGCACCGGCAGCGGCGTGCCGCTTTGCAGGTGCTGGATGCAGCCGATGTTGGCGCTGATGATGACCTGCGGCTCGAGCGGCGCCAGGTGCGCCAGCTTGCGGTCGCGCAGCGGGTAGGCCAGCGCCGGCTGCAGCACGCTGTAGGTGCCGGCCGATCCGCAGCACAGGTGGCTCTCCTGGGCCGCGAGCTGCACGTCGAAACCCAGCGCGCGCAGGCCCTGCTCGACGCCGCCGCGCAGCTGCTGGCCGTGCTGCAGCGTGCACGGCGGGTGGTACGCCAGCCGTTTCGGCGGCGGGCCGGCGCGCCGCGCCGCCGCGGTCTCGGCGGCGTGCGCCAGCCGCTCCTGCAGCGCCGGCAGCAGGTCGGGCAGCAGCTCGCTGAGGTCCTTGGTCAGCGCGGCGATGCGCCGCGCACGGTCGGCGTAGGCGCTGTCGTGCGCCAGCGCGTGGCCGTACTCCTTCACCGTGACGCCGCAGCCCGAGGCGTTCATCACGATCGCCTCGACCTCGCCGCGCTCGACGTGCGGCCACCAGGCGTCGACGTTGCGGCGCATGTCGGCCAGCCCGCCCTCGTGGTCGTTCAGGTGCGCGCGGATCGCGCCGCAGCACCCCGCGCCGTCGGCGACGACGGTCTGGATGCCCGCGGCGTCGAGCACGCGCGCGGTGGCGGTGTTGACGTTGGGCATCATCGCCGGCTGCACGCAGCCGGCCAGCAGCAGCACCTTGCGCGCGTGTTCGCGCGCCGGCCAGCGGCGCGCGGCGGTGGCGACCGGCACCTTGGCCTTCAGCGCCGCCGGCAGCAGCGGGCGTACCCGCTGGCCGAGCTTCATCGCCGGCGCGAACAGCGGCGAGGTCAGCCCTTCCTTGAGCAGCCAGCGCACCGCGCGTTCGCCGGCCGGGCGCTCGACGCGCTGCTCGACGACGCGCCGGCCGATGTCGAGCAGCCGGCCGTACTGCACGCCGCTGGGGCAGGTGGTCTCGCAGTTGCGGCAGGTCAGGCAGCGGTCCAGGTGCAGCTGGGTCTTGCGCGTGACGGATGCGCCTTCGAGCACCTGCTTCATCAGATAGATGCGCCCGCGCGGGCCGTCGAGCTCGTCGCCGAGCAGCTGGTACGTGGGGCAGGTGGCGGTGCAGAACCCGCAGTGCACGCACTTGCGCAGGATCGCCTCGGCCGCCTGGCCTTCGCGGGTGGACTTGAACTCTTCGGCAAGCGCGGTCTGCATGGGGGTGGAGTCAGGAGAAGCGGAACGCCAGCGGCAGCAGCAGCGCGGCGAGCACCACCTGCAGCCCCAGCGCGAGGCCGGCGTAGGCGCCGGCGTCGGCGTCGACCTGCAGCGCGCGCGCCGCGCCGATGCCGTGCGATGCGGTGCCCAGCGCGAAGCCGCGCACCGCCGGCGTCGCGACCCGCAGCGCGTCGAACAGGTACTTCGCGCTGACCGCGCCGACCAGCCCGGTGAGCACCGCGAACGCCGCGGCCAGCGCCGGGATGCCGCCGACCCGCTCGGCGATGCCCATCGCCACCGGCGCGGTCACCGACTTGGGCGCCAGCGACATCACCACCTCGTGCGGCAGGTCGAGCGCCCGGCCCAGCGCCACCGCGGACGCCGCCGCCGCGCCGCCGCCGGCGAGCGCGGCGAGCACGATCGGCCCGGCACGGCGGCGCAGCTCGGTGCGGCGCTGCCACAGCGGCCAGGCCAGCGCGACCACCGCAGGGCCGAGCAGGAAGTGGATGAACTGCGCGCCCGAGAAGTAGGTCGGGTAGGGCGTGCCGCTGACCAGCAACAGCAGCGCGAGCACGATCACGCTGGCCAGCACCGGGTTGGCCCACGGCGGATGGCCCAGCCGCTGCGCCGCCATCTGCGCGACGACGTAGACGCCCAGCGTCGCCGTCAACCCGAACAGCGGCGTGGCCGACAGGTATACCCACAGCTCGACGAAACCCTCCACGGCGGTCCTTCAGGCCGGCTGCGCGCGCGGCAGCAGCGCGCGCAGCACGAGCGCGGTGACGACGAGGCCGACCCAGGTCGACACCACGACCACCACCGCCATGCGCACGCCGTGGCGCGCGATCAGGTCGAGGTGCACGACGACGCCGACGCCCACCGGGACGAACAGCAGCGACAAGTGCGCGAGCAGCACCTCGGCGGCGGCCTGCACCGGCCGGCGCAGCGCGTCGACGTGGAGCAGCGCCCACAGCAGCAGCAGCCCGAGCACCGGGCCCGGCAGCGGCGCCAGCGTCAGCCGCACCAGCACCTCGCCGGCCGACTGGCACAGCAGCAGCAACGCCAGGCCCCGCAGCGCATCCATCGTCGGCGCGCGTCAGAGCCCGGGCACCAGGCGGCCGCGGTTGAACACGCGGTCGGGGTCGAACGCGGCCTTCAGCTCACGGTGGATGCGCGCCAGCGCCGGCGACAGCGGCGCGAACACGCCGCCCGCGCGGTCGCCGCCGCGGAACATCGTCGCGTGGCCGCCGGCCGCGGCCGCGGCGCCGCGCACGGTGTCGGCCGGCGAGTCGGTGACCAGCCAGCGCTGCGCGCCGCCCCACTCGACCAGCGGGTCGCCGGCCAGCGCCAGCGGCGGCGCTGTCGGCGGCAGCGACAGCCGCCACAGCGTCGCGCCGGCGTCGACCGCGGCGCGCGCGGCGGCGAAGAACTCGTCGCGCTGGTCGCGCAGCCCGTTCCAGAACGCGTCGGCCAGCGCCGGATCGACCGCCTCGCCGCCGAGCTGCTCGGCGGCCGCGTGCACCGCCGCCGCCGCGCCCGACAGCCGCAGCGCCAGCGTGCCGCGCCACCAGGCGCTGGCGTTGAGCGGCAGCGGCTGGCCGCCCCATTCGTTGAGCCGGCCGATGGCCTGCGCCTGGTCCAGCTCGAAGCGCAGCGTCGCGGTGGCCGGCGGGCGCGGCAGCACCTTCAGCGAGACCTCGCAGATCACGCCGAGCACGCCCAGCGAGCCGGCGAGCAGGCGCGAGACGTCGTAGCCGGCGACGTTCTTCATCACCTGGCCGCCGAACGTGAGCACCTCGCCGCGGCCGTTGAGCATCGTCGCGCCGAGCACGTAGTCGCGCACGCCGCCGGCCGCGGCGCGTGCCGGGCCGGCCAGCCCCGCAGCGACCATGCCGCCCACCGTCGAGTCGGCGCCGAAGCGCGGCGGCTCGAACGGCAGGCACTGCCCCTGGTCGGCGAGCACGGCCTCGAGCTCGGCCAGCGGCGTGCCGGCACGCGCCGTGACCACCAGCTCGCTGGGCTCGTGGCTGCTGACGCCGGCCAGCTCGCGCAGGTCCAGCGGCTCGCCCGCCGGCACGCCGCCGTAGAACGCCTTGGTGCCGCCGCCGCGGATGTCGAGCGCGGTGCCCTGCGATCGCGCGGTGCGCACCTGGTCGACGAGGCGTGCCAGGGCCTGGTCCATCTCATGCCTCCCGCGCGTCTTGCGACGTGGTCTCCACCCTGCTCGTACGCGAACCAGCGGCCGCCGTGCAACCGGCTGCGCCGGGCCGCTGGCGGCGCCCCCTGCGGGAAGGCGCCGAAGGCGCTACGGGGGGGACCATCAGAACCGCTCCAGCTCGGGGAACGGCAGCAGGCCCTTGCTCACGTGCATCTTGCCGTACTCGGCGCAGCGCGCGAGCGTGGGCACGACCTTGCCCGGGTTCAGCAGCCCGGCGGGGTCGAAGGCGCGCTTGAGCGCGCGCATCTGCTCGAGCTCCCCGGGGCTGAACTGCACGCACATCGAGCCGAGCTTCTCGATGCCCACGCCGTGCTCGCCGGTGACGGTGCCGCCCAGGCGCACGCTGGTTTCGAGGATGTCGGCGCCGAACAGCTCGCAGCGGCGCAGCTGGTCGGGGTCGTTGGCGTCGAACAGGATCAGCGGGTGCAGGTTGCCGTCGCCGGCGTGGAACACGTTGGCGCAGCGCAGGCCGTACTTCGTCTCCATCGCCTGGATCGCTTGCAGGATGTCGGCCAGGCGCTTGCGCGGGATCGTGCTGTCCATGCACATGTAGTCGGGGCTGATGCGCCCGCTGGCCGGGAACGCGTTCTTGCGCCCGCTCCAGAAGGTCAGCCGCTGCGCCTCGTCGCGGCTGACCTCGAGCCGCGTGGCGCCGGCGCCCGACAGCACGCCGAGCATGCGGTCGATCTCCTCGGCCACCTCCTCGGGCGTGCCGTCGCTCTCGCACAGCAGGATGGCCTCGGCGCCGAGGTCGTAGCCGGCGTGCACGAAGTCCTCGACCGCGGCGGTCATCGGCTTGTCCATCATCTCCAGCCCCGCCGGGATGATGCCGGCGGCGATCACCGCGGCCACCGCGTCGCCGGCCTTGCGCACGTCGTCGAAGCTGGCCATGATGCAGCGCGCCAGCCGCGGCTTGGGCACCAGCCTGACGACCACCTCGGTGACCACCGCGAGCATGCCTTCGCTGCCGATCACCGCGGCCAGCAGGTCCAGCCCCGGCGCGTCGAGCGCCTCGCTGCCGAACTCGACCGGTTCGCCGTCGGCGGTGAAGCCGCGCAGCTTCAGCACGTTGTGCACCGTCAGGCCGTACTTCAGGCAGTGCACGCCGCCCGAGTTCTCGGCCACGTTGCCGCCGATCGTGCAGGCGATCTGGCTGCTCGGGTCGGGCGCGTAGTACAGCCCGTGCGGTGCCGCGGCCTCGCTGATGGCCAGGTTGCGCACCCCGCACTGCACGGTGGCGGTGCGGCTGGCGGGGTCGACCTCGAGGATCCGGTTGAACCTGGCCAGGCTCAGCGTCACGCCCAGCGCGTGCGGCAGCGCGCCGCCCGACAGCCCGGTGCCGGCACCGCGCGCGACCACCGGCACGCCCAGCCGGTGACAGGCCTTGAGTACCGCGGCGACCTGCGCCTCGGTCTCGGGCAGCGCGACCACCAGCGGGCGCTGGCGGTAGGCCGTGAGCCCGTCGCACTCGTAAGGCGTGGTGTCCTCGCCGTGCCACAGCAGCGCGTGCGCCGGCAGCTCGCGCTGCAGCGCCGCGACCACCTCGGACTGGCGCGCCGCGCGGTCGGCGGCGGACGCGGCAGCGGGTTCGGGGGCGTTCATCGCGGGCTCCTCGGCGGCAGGGGCGGGCAGGCGCGGTGGCGGCGGCCACGGCGAAGTCACTTTAGCGCGTGCCGCGTGCACGCCGCCGTCGCCGGCGTCAAAACCGCTTTGTGCTGCGGCGGGGAATCGACCTCAGCCGCCGGCGCCGGGCGCGTGCGCGTACAGCACGTGCGCGCGCAACGCGTGGCCCTCGGGGATGCGCGGGTGCTCGAACCGCGCCACCTCGACCAGCCCGATGCGTTGCATCACACGTTGCGACGGCCCGTTCACCGACGCGGTGTACGACACGATCGGTGCGACCGGCACATCGCGCGCGTACGCCAGCACCAGCCGCGCCGCTTCGCTGGCGTAGCCGCGGCCCCAGGCGCCGCGCGCCAGCCGCCATCCGATCTCGTGCGCCGGGCGCGACAGCGCGGCCGGCAACGGGATGTGCTCGGGCACCGTCGACAGCCCGACGAAGCCGGCGAACGCCAGCTCGGGGGTCTGCAGCGCCCACTGGCCCCAGCCGTGCGCAGCCATCCAGGCTTCGATGCGCTCGGCCCACGCGTCGCTGGCCTCGCGCGTGAGCGGCGCGACGAAGTGGCGCATCACCTCGGGGTCGGCGTTGAGGGCCGCGAACGGCGCCCGGTCGTCGGCCCGCCACGGGCGCAGACGCACGCGCGCGCCGACCAGTTCGACCCCGCCGCTCACACCGGTGCGTCGCAGAACACCGTGAGCACGCCGGTGTAGCCGTACAGGTGGCGATGGCCGATCTCGCCGCCGGCGAAGAAGCCCACCAGCGGCACGTCGCCGAGCGCGCGGCGAACGATCTGCAACTCGGCCGACGGTGCGCCGAAGTGCGGCCCGCCGCGCCCGGCGCAGCTGACGTAGACCGCGCCGAGCATGCGCGCGGCCGCGTCGGGCGGCGCCGCGGCCCTGCGCCGGCGCGCGCGCGGCGCGCGGGCGGCGACCGGCAACGCTCCCTCGGCGCGCGCCGGCTCGGTGTCGGGGCTCAGCTCCTCGCGGATCTCGGTGCAGATGCGCACCAGGTCGCGCCGCGCGGCGGCGACGTCGCGCTGGCAGAACGCCAGCCGCATGCCGGGCTCGACGCGGTCGGCCACGGCGATCGAGCGTTCGCCCGGATCGATGCCCACCAGGTGGCGCACGCGCGTGTCGACGCCGAACAGGCCGGCACGGCGCGGCGTCGCGGCATCGGACTCGGGGTCGCTCAGGCCGACCAGCGTCGCGCGGATCCTCGCCAGCGCCGCGCGCGGGTGGTTCGCGTCGGCGCCGAGGTCGCGCAGCAGGCAGTCGAGCGCGGGCTCGCCGTCGAGCGTGCGCACGACGTTGCGCTCGGCGGCGGTGACGCGGCGTGCCGGCGCGAGCGGCTGGCAGCCCTGGGTGACGCGCGACAGCAGCGGCACGTCGCGCGAGAACGCCACGCCCGACAGCCCGCCGCGCAGCACGCCGTCGGCGAACTGCAGCACCGCGCCGCGCGACGACGCCAGCCCGCCGAACAGGTAGCCCGAGGCGGTGCGATCGGCGAGCTCGCCGATCAGCTCGCCGAGGTCGGGCGTGGTGCCGTCGGCGTGCACCAGCGCGGTGTGCGTGGGGAACGCGCCCAGCGGCTGCGCGCCCGAGAACACGCGCAAGCGCTCGCGCGGCAGTGCCGCAAGCATCAGCGCCAGCGCCGGTTCGTCGATGTACTCGACGCCGCCGGCGGCGACGCCGACGCCCACGGTGCCGGCCCAGGCCACGCCGGGCCACTGCCGGCGCAGCGCGTCGAGCAGCGCTTCGGCGTCGCCTGCGTAGTGGTCGGTGACGTACAGCAGCCCCAGCGTCGGCGCCGCGGCGCCGCGGCGGCGCTGCGCATCGATCTGCGCCAGCGCCAGCGACAGCGCCATGCGCCAGTCGGGGTGCGTCGCGTGGGCGTGCCAGAAGCGCATCGGTGCAGTGTGCGACAGTCGCGCGCGGCTGTCGCGCGCGGCGTGGCGATGCCCGACCGCGCCGCTGGGATCGGTCGGCGCGCGTGAGCGCGCTTCCTGCGCTGACTCGCTGACGTGGTCCGAGCGCAGTGAACCGTAGGCGAACGCGGCGAGTTCGGCCGCGCGGCCTCGGGCCGGGCAGCGCAGCGGAGGCGGCCCGCAGGGCCGGCCGCCACAGGGGGAGCCCGCAGCGGGTGCCACCTGCCGCGACGCGCCGCCTCAGCCGTCTCGCGACGGGCGGCGCCGGCGCGCCGCGGCCGACGGCGACTTCGCGCCGCGCGCAGCCCGCGACGCGGACGGCGCGGGTTCCGGCACCGACGGGCCCGGCGCGCCAGCGCCCATCGCCGGGGCCGCCGCGGCGGCGGCCGCACCACCGTCCTGCAGCGCCTTGGTCGCGATCTCGGTGAACTGGCGCGTCAACGCCCCCCACCACTGCATCGGGTCGACCGCGCCGGACGGCGCCGCGCCAGCCTCGGCGGCGGGTGCCGCTGCCGGGGCGGCCGAGCGCGCACGCGCGCTCTTGCGCGCCGCCGGGCGCGGCGCAGCCTCGGCCGGTGCGGGCGCCGCCTGCGGCAGACGGATGGTCAACGCGTCGCGCAGGTCGCCCATCTGCACGTTCATGTTCTTCAGCGTCGACAGCGTCATGCGCTGCACCTCGAGCGCCTGGATCGTCGTCGCGAGCATGCGCGCGTTCTGCTCGAGCCAGAACTGCACCGTGCGCAACTCGCCGATGCGCTTGTCGATCTCGTCGGCGTCGAGCGTCGGCGCGACCCACTGGCCGACGCTGGGCAGCGTCGAGCCGGCGTTCTTCACCAGGTTCTGCAGGAACTCGAAGCCGGGCACCAGCTTCGTGAAGTCGGCGGCGTCGCTCATGCAGTCGTCTCCTCGCGGTGTCGCGCCGATGCGGCGTGCGCGGCATTGTGCATGCCACCGCCCGCTGCGGCGACACGGCGACACCGACGGGTAAGCCCCGAGCCCCCGGCGCGCCGGCACGGCTACATTGCCTGCCGATGCTCGATCGAGGACACGCGATGGCACCCGCAAGCAACGATGGACTGGCCCGAACCGGGTCGCGCTGGCGCCTGCGCCTGGCCGTGGTCGCGGTGGCCGCGCTGGTCGCGGCCTGCGGCGGCGGCGACCCCGGCGAGCCGGGCACCGGCGCACCGGCCGGTGCGCCGACGGCGCCGCCGGCCGGCGGCTTCGCCGCGCTGGTGTCGTTCGGCGACAGCCTCAGCGACGTCGGCGCGTACACGCCGGCCACCGTGGTGCCGGGCACCGATCCGCCGCTGTACATCGGCGGCAAGTTCACGACCAACGGCCCCGGCGGCACGGTGTGGGTCGAAGCGCTGGCCGCGTCGCTCGGGCTGCTGGTCACGCCGGCCGAGGTCGGCTTCGCCGGTCAGTCGATCGCCTGCCCGGCTGCGGCGCAGGGGCTGGCGACCACCTGTACCGGCTACGGGCAGGGCGGCTCGCGCGTGACCAGCCCCGACGGCATCGGCAAGTCGGGCGGCGCGCTGACGGTGCCGGTGAAGACGCAGATCGCCAACCACGTCGCGCGCTTCGGCGGCTTCAAGGCCGACGACCTGGTCGTCGTCTTCGGCGGCAACAACGACGCCTTCGTGCAGTTCGGTGCCTTCACCGCCGCGGCGCAGCAGATCCAGGCCGACGCGCAGGCCGGCCGGATCACGCCGACGCAGGCGCAGCAGCTGCTGCTGCAGGCACAGCTCGACGCGTTCGCGCAGATGAAGCAGGCAGCGCTCGAGCTGGTGGCGTACGTGAAGAGCGACATCCTCGCGCGCGGCGGGCGCTACGTGCAGGTGTGGAACCTGCCGGACTCGACGCTGACGCCGTTCGGCCAGTCGCTGCCGGCCGAGGTGCGCCCGGTGCTCGCCGACCTGGTCGACATCTTCAACCTGTGGCTGCGCGACGGCCTGGCCGGGCAGCCGGTGCGCATCGTCGACGCGAACGCGCTGTTCCGCGACGCCTACCTCAACCCGGGCCAGTACGGCATCGTCAACAACACGGTGCCCGCCTGCGACGCGGCGAAGATCAACGCGATCACCGCCGGCGCGGTCGCCGACGGCTCGTCGCTGTTCTGCAACGCCACGCCGGGCGCACCGTTCAACGGCCTGCGCGCCGGTGCCGACGCGCAGACCTGGCAGTTCGCCGACGGCGTGCACCCGACCACCGGCGGGCACCGGCTGCTGGCCGACATCGCGCTGCAGCAGCTCAAGTCGTACGGCTGGGTGAACTGAGGTTTCGACGAGGACCGCTCCATGAACCGCAAGCTTCAGTTCGTCGTCGCCGCCGCCACCCTGTGGTGCGCCGGCGCCGCGCAGGCCCAGTCCGACGCGTCGGGCCGCTGGTCGGGCCTGTTCGCCACCCCGGCCGCGCAGCCGAACGTCGTCAAGGGCGGCGCGATCCTGTACCAGACCCACTCGCGCACCAACGGCATCCACGGCATCGGCATCCCGCCGGGCGCCGACGCCGAGACCGGCGACGCGTGGACGCTGCTGCTGACCTACGAACGGCTGGTCACGCCGAACTTCGGTGTCGAGCTGGTGATCGGCTGGCCGCCGAAGATCGAGGCCAAGGCGACCGGGTCGGTGGCCTTCCTCGGCGATCGCGTGCTCGAGGCGCGCAACGTCGCGCCCACGCTGCTGTTCAACTACCACTTCGGCCGCGAGGGCGACCGGCTGCGCCCCTACCTCGGCGCCGGCATCAACTACACGCGCTTCACCGACATCGAGACGACGCTGCCGGTCGAGCGCGTCGAGATGGGCGATTCGTGGGGCCTGGCGCTGCAGGCGGGCATCGACTACCAGCTCACGCCGCGGTGGGGGCTGTTCGCCAGCATCGCGCGCGTCGACGTCGAGAGCAAGCTGGTCGCCGTCGGCTCGACGGTGCTGAAGACGACGATCGACTTCCGGCCGATCACCTACGCGTTCGGCGTGTCGTACCGCTTCTGACCGCGCGGTGGCGTCACGTCAGCGCCAGCGCCAGCGCCTGGCGCAGCGCCTCGGCCGCGGCCTGCGCACGCACCGCGGCGCGGTCGCCGCCCAGTTGCAGCCGCCGCGCGTCGCCGGCGCCGTCGCGCCGTGCCCACGCCAGCCACACCAGCCCCACCGGCTTGCCCGGCGTCGCCCCGCCCGGCCCGGCGATGCCGGTGACGGCCAGCGCCAGATCGGCGCGCGAGTGCGTGACCGCGCGCGCGGCCATCGCACGCGCCACCGGCTCGCTGACCGCGCCGTGCGCGGCGATCAGCGCCGCCGGCACGCCGAGCAGCTCGACCTTCGCGTCGTTGCTGTAGGTGACGAAACCGCGCTCGAACCAATGGCTCGAGCCGGCCACCGCGGTGCACGCCGCGGCGATCAGGCCGCCGGTGCAGCTTTCGGCGGTCGCCAGGCGCCAGCCGCGCGCGCGCAGCGCCGCGGCCAGCGGCAACACCAGCGCCTCGGCGGCGGCGACGTCGAGCAGCGGGTTCATCGGGCCGCCCCCGCGCCGACGCGTTGCGATGCGAGGGCCTCGCAACGGCCGTGCGCGCTCACAGCCAGTGCCACGCGGCGATCACCAGCAGCGTGCACAGCGCGGCGACCAGGTCGTCGAGGAGGATGCCCAGACCCTGCGCCCAGCCGGGCGGGCGGCCCGGCACGGCCTTGAACGCGCGGTCGGCCCAGCGCACCGGGCCCCACTTCACGGCGTCGAAGAAGCGAAACAGCGCGAACGCCGCGGCCTGCGCCCAGAAGCCGGCCGGCATCACCAGCCACAGCACGATCCAGAACGCGAGCACCTCGTCCCAGACGATCGCGCCGGGGTCGCCCTGGCCGAGGTCGCGCGCGGTGCGCGTGCACGCCCACCAGCCCAGCGCGAACGCGGCCAGCAGCACGAGCAGCCAGCCCAGCGGGTCGAGCCAGCGGTCGAGCAGCACGAACGCGAGCCAGGCCCACAGCGTGCCTACCGTGCCCGGCGCCCAGGGCGACAGCCCGCTGCCGAAGCCCAGCGCGATCCAGCGTGCCGGATGACCGCGCATGAAGCGCGCGTCGGCGCGGCGCGGTGCCGCCGGCGGCGCCTCGGCGGGCAGCGGGGCGGCGCTCGCGCTCATCGGGTTGCGAAGTGGTCGAACGCGCCGAAGTGACCGCCGACCGGCTCGCCGCGCGCGTCGACCAGGCGCAGGCCCGGTGCGGCGTCGATGCGGCCGATGCGCCGCACCGCGACGCCGGCCTGCGCCGCCGCCGAACGCACCGCGGCCTCGCGCGCCGGCGGCGCGGTGAACAGCAGCTCGTAGTCGTCGCCGCCCGACACCGCGCACTCGCGCCGCAGGTCGGCCGGCAGCGCCGCCAGCGCCGCGCTCACCGGCAGCGCGTCGACGTCGACCACCGCGCCGACGCCCGAGCGCCGCAGCACGTGGGCCAGGTCGCCGACCAGCCCGTCGCTGAGGTCGATCGCCGCGCTGGCCACGCCGCGCAGCGCGACGCCCAGCGCGACGCGCGGCTGCGGGCACTCCATCGCCAGGCGCAGCGACTCGAGGTCGGGCGACACCGGCACGCGGCCGCGGAACATCTCCAGCGCCAGCCGCGCGTCGCCCAGGCCGCCGCCGGGGGCGTGGCTGACCCACAGGTCGTCGCCTGCGCGGGCGCCGCTGCGCAGCAGCGCCTGCCCCGCGGGCACCTCGCCGAACACGGTGATGCACATCGCCAGCGACCCGGCGGTGGTGTCGCCGCCCACCAGCTCGATCGCGTGCGCATCGGCCAGCGCGTACAGCCCTCGCGCGAAGCCGTCGAGGAAGTCCTCGTCGACGCGCGGCATCGCCAGCGCCAGCGTGAACGCCAGCGGCCGCGCACCACAGGCCGCGAGGTCGCTCAGGTTGACCGCCAGCGCCTTGTGGCCGAGCCGCTCGGGCGCGACGGTCGACAGGAAGTGGCGCCCCTCGACCAACATGTCGCACGACACCGCGAGCTGCCGGCCCGGCGCCGGCGCGAGCAGCGCGCAGTCGTCGCCGACGCCCAGCGGCGAGCGCCGCGCCGGGCGCTGGAAGTACTTCGCGATCAGGTCGAACTCGCCGAGGGCCATGCGGCGCATTGTCGCCGCGCCCCACCGCGCGCGCGGTGCTAACGTGCAAGCGCACCGCCACCGCCCCGCAGCCGAGAACCCGCGATGACCGCCCCGTCGACCGAGCCCGCCCGTGTGACCGCCTGGTCGCCGCTGGGCAGCCCGGTGTTCCGCATGCTGTGGATGGTGTGGGTCACGGCCAACGTGTGCATGTGGATGAACGACGTCGCCGCGGCGTGGCTGATGACGCAGCTCGCGGCGACGCCGGGCTGGGTGGCGCTGGTGCAGACGGCGTCGACGCTGCCGGTGTTCCTGCTCGGCCTGGCCAGCGGCGCACTGGCCGACATCGTCGACCGGCGCCGTTACCTGATGGTCACGCAGGTGTGGGTCGCGGCGGTGGCCACGCTGACGTGCCTGGTGCTGGCGTTCGGCGTGATCTCGGCGCCGCTGCTGCTGGCGCTGACCTTCGCCAACGGCATCGGGCTGGCGATGCGCTGGCCGGTGTTCGCCGCGCTGGTGCCAGAGATCGTGCCGCGCGCGCAGCTGTCGCCGGCGCTGGCGCTCAACGGCATCGCGATGAACGCGTCGCGCATCATCGGCCCGGTGGTCGCCGGCGCGATCATCGCCGGCGCGGGCACGCTGTGGGTGTTCGTGCTCAACGCGCTGCTGTCGATCGGCGCGGCGGCGGCGATCTGGCGCTGGAAGCGCGAGGCGCAGGCCAAGGCGCTGCCGGCCGAGCGCTTCGTCGGTGCGATCCGTGTCGGCCTGCAGTACGTGCGGCAGAGCCAGCGCATGCACGTGGTGCTGCTGCGCGTGGCGCTGTTCTTCATGCAGTCGACCGCGCTGCTGGCGCTGCTGCCGCTGGTCGCGCAGGGCCTGCGCGACGGCGGTGCCGGCAGCTTCACGCTGCTGCTCGCGTGCATGGGCGCCGGCGCGGTGTTCGCCGCGGCGCAGCTCACGCGGCTGCGCGAGCGCTTCAGCTTCGACGAGATGGTGTGGTGGGGCTCGTTGCTGCAGGTCGCGGCGATGGTCAGCGTCGCGCTCGCACCGAACGTGTGGCTGGCCGCGCCGGGCATGCTGCTGGTCGGCGCGGCCTGGATCTCGGTGGCCAACTCGCTGACGATCTCGGCGCAGTTCGCGCTGCCCGACTGGGTGCGCGCGCGCGGCATGTCGATCTACCAGATGGCGCTGATGGGCGGCGCGGCGCTCGGCGCCGCGCTGTGGGGGCAGGTGGCCACCTACACCTCGCTGCGCAGCGCGCTGCTGCTGTCGGGCGCCGCCGGGCTGCTGATCGTGCTGGCGACGCGGCGCCTGAGCGTCGAGGCCGCCGCCGACGAGGACCTCACGCCGTCGCCGCTGACCCCGCCGGCCACGCCGTCGCCGGTCGCGCCCGACGACGGCCCGGTGCTGGTGAGCATCGAGTACCTGATCGACGAGGCCGACGACGAGGCCTTCCGCGCCGTGATGCGCGACACGCGCCGCGCGCGGCTGCGCCAGGGCGTGCTGTCGTGGTGGCTGTTCCGCGACGCGACGCGCCCGGGGCGCTACGTCGAGTACTTCGTCGACGAGTCGTGGCTCGAGCACCTGCGGCGCTTCGACCGCATGACCGCCGCCGACCATGCGCTGCGGCTGCGCCGCAACGCGCTGCACCGCGGGCCGACGCCGCCGGTGGTCACGCGCAGTCTGGCCGCGGCGGTCGATGCCGGCTGAACGGGCCCGGGGGGTGCCGCCCGTGGGTTCGGGCGCACGGGGTTCCGTGCCGACCGGCGTGCCGCGCCTGGTCGGCCCCGCGCCGCCGCGCTATCGCGCCGCGTTGGCGTCGGCCACCGTCAGCGCGGTCATGTTGACGACGCGGCGCACGGTGGCCGACGGCGTCAGGATGTGCACCGGCTTGGCCGCGCCGAGCAGCACCGGGCCGATCGCGATGCCGCCGCCGGCGGCGGTCTTCAGCAGGTTGTAGCTGATGTTCGCCGCGTCGATGTTCGGCATCACCAGCAGGTTGGCCTCGCCGTGCAGCGTGCTGCGCGGCATCAGCTCGCGGCGGTAGGCGGCGTCGAGCGCGGTGTCGCCGTGCATCTCGCCGTCGACCTCGAGCCACGGCGCGCGTTCGCGCACCAGCGCCAGCGCGTCGCGCATCTTCACCGCCGACCGGTGGTGGCTCGAGCCGAAGTTCGAGTGCGACAGCAGCGCCGCCTTCGGCGCGACGCCGAAGCGCTTCATCTCCTCGGCGGCGAGGACGGTGATCTCGGCGATCTGCTCGGCGCTCGGGTCGGCGTTGACGTGCGTGTCGACGACGAACACCTGCCGCCCGGGCAGGATCAGCCCGTTCATGCAGGCGTAGGTGTCGACGCCCGGGCGCCGGCCGATGACCTGGTCGACGAAGGCCAGGTGCATCGCCGTCGTGCCCCAGGTGCCGCAGATCAGCCCGTCGACCTCGCCCTTGTGCAGCAGCATCGTGCCGATCAGCGTCAGGCGGCGGCGCATCTCGATCTTCGCCAGCTGCTGCGTCACGCCGCGCCGCTCCATCATGCGGTGGTAGGTCTGCCAGTAGTCGCGGTAGCGGTGGTCGTGCTCGATGTTGACGACGTCGTAGTCGCGCTCCTGCTGCAGCCGCAGGCCGAACTTCTCGATGCGCTGCGCGATCACCGCGGGCCGGCCGATCAGCGTCGGGCGCGCGAGCTGCTCGTCGACCACCACCTGCACCGCGCGCAGCATGCGCTCCTCCTCGCCCTCGGCGTAGGCCACGCGCTTGTGCAGCGCGCGCTTGGCAAGGTTGAAGATCGGCTTCATCGTCGTGCCCGACGCGTAGACGAAGGTCTGCAGCTTCTCGCGGTAAGCGTCGAGGTCGACGATCGGCCGCGTGGCCACGCCCGAGTCGGCCGCCGCCTGCGCCACCGCCGGCGCGATCTTCATCATCAGCCGCGGGTCGAACGGCTTCGGGATCAGGTACTCGGGGCCGAAGCTCAGGTTGGCGCCGGCGTACGCGGCGGCCACGACCTCGCTCTGCTCGGCCTGCGCCAGCTCGGCGATCGCGTGCACCGCGGCGACCTCCATCGTGTCGGTGATCGTCGTCGCGCCGCAGTCGAGCGCGCCGCGGAAGATGTACGGGAAGCACAGGACGTTGTTGACCTGGTTCGGGTAGTCGGTGCGCCCGGTGGCCATCACTGCGTCGTCGCGCACCGAGCGCACCTCCTCGGGCAGGATCTCCGGCGTCGGGTTCGCGAGCGCGAAGATCAGCGGCCGCGGCGCCATCTTCGCGACCATCGCGGGCTTGAGCACGCCGCCGGCCGACAGCCCGAGGAACACGTCGGCTTCGCCGATCACGTCGTCCAGCGTGCGCGCCTCGGTGACCTGCGCGAACTCGGCCTTGTCGGGGTCCATCAGCTCGGTGCGCCCGGTGTAGACGACGCCGGCGAGGTCGGTGACCCACACGTGCTCGCGCCGCAGACCCAGCTTGAGCAGCAGGTTCAGGCACGCCAGCGCCGCGGCGCCGGCGCCCGAGCACACCAGCTTGACCTCGCCGATGTCCTTGCCGACCACCTGCAGCCCGTTGAGCAGCGCCGCGCCGACGACGATCGCGGTGCCGTGCTGGTCGTCGTGGAACACCGGGATCTTCAGCCGCTCGCGCAGCCGGCGCTCGACGTAGAAGCAGTCGGGCGCCTTGATGTCCTCGAGGTTGATGCCGCCGAAGGTCGGCTCGAGCGCGGCGATGATGTCGACCAGCCGGTCGATGCTCTTCTCGTTGAGCTCGAGGTCGAACACGTCGATGCCGGCGAACTTCTTGAACAGCACCGCCTTGCCTTCCATCACCGGCTTGGACGCCAGCGGGCCGATGTCGCCCAGGCCCAGCACGGCGGTGCCGTTGGTGACCACCGCCACCAGGTTGCCGCGCGCGGTGTAGCGGAACGCGTGCGCCGGGTCGGCGACGATCTCCTCGCACGCGGCGGCCACGCCGGGCGAGTACGCCAGCGCCAGCTCGCTCTGGTTGGTCAGGCTCTTGGTCGCGGTGACCGCCAGCTTGCCCGGCACCGGAAACTCGTGGTACTCGAGCGCGGCGCGGCGCAGCTCGGCACGGGGTTGGTCCTTCGACGTCATGGCAGGCGGCTCGCGTGGCGACGGGGCGCCGATTGTAGGAGTCGGGGTCGGTGCGCCATGCGCAAAACTGCGTAGCGCCGCGGCCGTGCCGGCGCGCATACTGCGCCGGCGCCGACGATGAACGTGCCCGAGCCCGCCGCTGCCCGACGCCGCCGCTGGCGCCGCGCGCTGCCGTGGGCGGCGCTGCTGGCGCTGCTGGGCGTCGCGCAGTCGCTGCTCGTGTGGCTGACGCTGAACTACGAGGCCACGCGCGCGCAGGACGAGACCGACACCTTCGCCGCCGAGTCGGCCGCCGCGGTGCGCGGCGAGTTGCTGCGCGCGATGCAGACCGTGCAGTCGCTGCCCTGGTCCGCACCGTCGCCCGCGCAGTGGCTCGCCGACGCCTCGGCGCTGCTGCGCACGCGGCGCGACCTGCTGCGCGTCGAGCACCGCGACGCCGCGCTGGCGGTGACCGCGGCGGTCGACTCTCCGTACGGCCCGCCGCTGTTCGGCGTGTTCGCGCGCGAGCAGATGAGCGTCGAGGCCGAGGCCGCGTGCATCGCGGCGCGTCGCGTGGCCGCGCCGCAGTTCTCGCACAGCTACTTCGTGCCGCTGCCCGGTGGCCTCGGCGTCGAGGTGATCGACGTGTGCGTGCCGGTCGCCGGCGACGACACGCAGCTGGTGGCCACGCTGTCGCTGGCCGGCGTGCTCGAGCGCGCGCTCGGCCCCGGGCAGCTGCACGCGCACGAGGTGAGCCTGGTCGAGGGCGACGGCACGCGGCTGGCGCGCGTCGGCCCGCTGCGTGGCGCCGGGGTGTACCGCGCCGACCGCGTCGTCGACCTGCCCGGCGTCACGCTGCTGTTGCGCGCCGACGGCGTCGCCGGCCCCCCGCGGCTGATCCCGAACCTGACGCTGGCGCTGGTGCTGGGGCTGTCGGCGGCGCTGTTCGGCGTCGTGCTGCTGCTCGCCCGCGACGTGCGCCGCCGCGCCGAGGCCGAGGGCGCGCTGGCCGAGGCGCTGGCGTTCCGCAAGGCGATGGAGGACTCGCTGTCGACCGGGCTGCGCGCGCGCGACCTCGCCGGTCGCATCACCTATGTCAACCCGGCGTTCTGCGCGATGGTGGGCTTCGACGCCGCCGAGCTGATGCGCGCCGAGACGCCGCCGTACTGGCCGCCCGAACACGCCGTCGAGTACGACCGGCGCCAGCGCGTGCGCCTGGCGGACCCGGCCGCCGCGGGCGACACGCGCGAGGGCCACGAGACGGTGTTCATGCGCCGCAGCGGCGAGCGCTTCCCGGTGATGATCTACGAGGCGCCGCTGGTCGACGGCCAGGGGCGGCACGCCGGCTGGATGAGCGCGGTGCTCGACATGAGCGCGCAGCGCCGCGTCGAGGACCTGTCGCGCCAGCAGCAGGAACGCCTGCAGGCCACGGCGCGGCTGGCCACCGTCGGCGAGATGGCGTCGCTGCTGTCGCACGAGCTGAACCAGCCGCTGGCGGCGATCGCCAGCTACGCCAGCGGTTCGCTGAACCTGCTCGACGACGCCGCGCCGGCCGGCGCCGGCGGTGAGCTGCGCGGGCTGCTGCGGCAGGCGCTGCAGCGCATCGCCGAGCAGGCCGAACGCGCCGGCCGCGTGATCAAGAGCGTGCACGACTTCGTGCGCCGGCGCGAGCACGCGCACGAGGCGCTGCGCGTCGACCAGCTGATCGACGCGGTGCTGCCGCTGGTGCGGCTGCAGGCGCGCAAGAGCGGTGCGCGCATCGAGCTCGACCTGCCGCAGCCGCCGCCGCGCGTGCGCTGCGACCGCACGATGATCGAGCAGGTGCTGCTGAACCTGACGCGCAACGGCATCCAGGCGATGGAGACCGACACCCCGCTGGCGCAGCGCGTGCTGACGTTGCGCGCGCGGCAGACGCACGAGCGCTGGGTCACGTTCAGCGTCGTCGACGCCGGGCCCGGCATCGCCCCCGCGGTGGCGCAGCGGCTGTTCACGCCGTTCTTCACCACGCGCCGCGAGGGCATGGGGCTGGGCCTGAGCCTGTGCCGCACGGTCATCGAGCAGCACGGCGGCGCGCTCGACTTCGGCGACCGCGCCGACGGCCCCGGCACCGAGTTCCGCTTCACGCTGCCGGCCGACCGCGGCGCGCCGCGCACCCCGGCCGACGGCGGGGCGGACGCCGCGCCGGCCGGCGTGGCGTCCGCCCCGCCGTCGGCTTGACCGATACTTTCGGCATGACGCCTGCTGCCGCGCCGGCCGGCCTGCCGATGGTGTACCTCGTCGACGACGAGGACGTCGTGCGCGACGCGCTGGCCTGGCTGCTGCGCTCGCGGCGGCTGCTGTCCGAGGGGCACGCCAGCGCCGAGGCCTTCGAGGCGATGCTCGACGCGCTGCCGCCGGCCACGCGCACCGACTGGCCGCGCGCGCCGTCGTGCCTGCTGCTCGACGTGCGCATGCCGGGCCTGAGCGGGCTCGCGCTGTTCGACCGCCTCGTCGAGCGCGGGCTGACGCCGGTGCTGCCGGTGATCTTCCTCACCGGCCACGCCGACGTACCCACCGCGGTGGCCGCGGTCAAGCGCGGCGCCTTCGACTTCGTCGAGAAGCCGTTCTCCGACAACGCACTGGTCGACCGCGTCGAGCAGGCGCTGGCCGCCAGCGCAGCGGCGATCGCGGCGCGCCGCCGCCTTCAGGCGGTGCAGCGCGCGGTCGCCGAGCTCACCGACCGCGAGCGCGACGTGATGCACCTGGTCGTCGCGGGGCGGCCGAACAAGCTGATCGCCGACGCGCTGGACATCAGCGTGCGCACCGTCGAAGTGCACCGCGCGCGCGTGTTCGACAAGATGAACGTCAGGTCGGCGGTCGAACTGGCCAACCTGCTGCGCGAGCCCGGCGCCGAGTCCTGAAGCGACGGAGGCAGGACCTCACCGGGCGTCGCGCAGCTCGCGGCGCAGCACCTTGCCCACCGGCGTCTTCGGCAGGTCGGCGCGGAACTCGATCACCTTCGGGCGCTTGTAGCCGGTGAGGTTGGCCTCGCAGTAGGCACGCACGTCGGCCTCGGTGAGCGCCGGGTTGCGCTTGACGATCACCACCTTCACGGCCTCGCCGGCCTTGGTGTCGGGCACGCCGATGGCGGCGCACTCGAGCACGCCGTCGAGCTGGGTGATGACGTCCTCGACCTCGTTCGGGTAGACGTTGAAGCCCGACACCAGGATCATGTCCTTCTTGCGGTCGACGATGCGGAAGTAGCCGCGCTCGTCGACGACGCCGATGTCGCCGGTGCGGAAGAAGCCGTCGGCGGTCATCACCTTGGCCGTCTCGTCGGGGCGCTGCCAGTAGCCGGCCATCACCTGCGGCCCGCGGATCGCGATCTCGCCCGGCGCGCCCTGCGGCACCTCGGCGCCCGCGTCGTCGAGCAGCTTGATCTCGGTGCCGGGCAGCGGCAGGCCGATGCTGCCGGTGAACGCGTCGCTGTCGACGGGGTTGCAGGTGGCCGACGGCGAGGTCTCCGACAGCCCGTAGCCCTCGACGATCGGGCAGCCGGTCTTCTCGAGCCACAGCCGCGCGGTGGCCGACTGCACCGCCATGCCACCGCCGACACTGATGCGCAGGTGGCTCCAGTCGACCTTGCCGAAGTCGGGGTGGTGGGCGATCGCGTTGAACAGCGTGTTCACCGCGGGGAAGCTGTGGAAGCGGTGCCGCGACAGCTCGGCGAGCAGCGCCGGCAGGTCGCGCGCGTTCGGGATCAGCAGGTTGCATCCGCCCGTGCGCATGCCCAGCATCATGTTCGCCGTGAAGCCGAAGATGTGGTACAGCGGCAGCGCGCACACGGTGACGATCTGCTCGCCGGCCGGGACCTTCTTCAGCGCCGGCTGGTACCAGGCCTCGGACTGCAGCACGTTGGCGACGAGGTTGCGATGCAGCAGCACCGCGCCCTTGCTGACGCCGGTGGTGCCGCCGGTGTACTGCAGCAGCGCGATGTCGTCGGGACCGATGTCCGGCGTCGTGTGGCGCAGCCGGCGGCCGCGCGCGACGACGTCGTTGAAGCGCAGCGCGCCGGGGATCGCGTGCGCCGGCACCAGCTTGCGCACGTTGCGCACGACGTGGTTGACCAGCGCGCCCTTGAACCGGCCGAGCAGGTCGCCCATCGACGCGACGACCACCTTCTTCGTCGGCACCGCGTCGAACACCTGCTGCAGCGTGGCGGCGAAGTTCTCGAGGATCACGATGGCCTTCGCCCCCGCGTCCTTGAGCTGGTGCTCGAGCTCGCGCGGCGTGTACAGCGGGTTGACGTTGACCACCACGCCGCCGGCGCGCAGGATGCCGGCCACCGCCACCGGGTACTGCGGCACGTTGGGCAGCATCACCGCGACGCGGTCGCCGCGCTCGATGCCCTGCGACTGCAGCCAAGCGGCGAAGGCCTGCGACAGCGTGTCGACCTCGCCGAAGCGCATCGAGCGGCCCATGTACCTGTAGGCGCACAGGTCGCGGTGGCGGCGGAACGCGTCCTCGAGCAGCGCCACCAGCGACGGATAGCCATCGGTCCTGATCTCGGCCGGCACGCCTGCGGGGTACTGCTTGAGCCAGGTCTTGTGCATCGCGCTGCGCTCGGGGGACGGGCGATTCTGACGGAACGCTGACAGCGCCAGCATCAGGGGATTCGATAGCGGCGCCGGCGTGCCCGCACGCCGGCGCCGCCCCGGGGGCGTTCAATGCATGTCGATCGTCAGCACGCCGTCGGCCTGGCGCCACTGCAGCCGGCCGAGCACGTCCATGCCCAGCAGCGGACGGTCGCGCAGGCCGTCGAGCGCGACCACGCGCAGCGCGCGCGCCTGCACGCCGCCGTCGAGCACGACGTCGACGCGCACCAGCTGCCCGGTCACCGGCCCGCCGGCGGTGTGCGAGCGCACCTGGCCGATCGGCGTCAGGCCCAGGCGAGAGGCCAGCGACGCGGGGATCGCCGTGCTCGTCGCGCCAGTGTCGACGAGGAAGTCGACGGCCACGCCGTCGATCGTGCCCGGCCAGTGGTAGTGGCCGTCGCGCGCGCGGCGGATCTCGATCACGCCGCCGGCGGCGCTGAACTGCGTCGCGTTCGCCTGCCGCTGCCACGCCTGCACCGCGACGAACAGCAGCGTGCCCAGCAGCAGCCAGACGGTGACGATCTTCAGCGTGTGCGGCAGTTCGCGCATGCCGCGACAATGCCACGGATCGCCCGCCCGCCGCGGCACGACGCCCAGAAAACCCGCGATGCGCAGCCTGTTCCACCTCGCGTACCACGTGCACGACCTCGACGCCGCGCGCGCCTTCTACGGTGGCGTGCTCGGCTGCCGCGAGGGCCGCAGCACCGCCACCTGGGTCGACTACGACTTCTTCGGCCACCAGTTGTCGCTGCACCTCGGCACGCCGTTCGCGACCAGCGACACCGGCCGCGTCGGTGACCACCTCGTGCCGATGCCTCACCTGGGCGTGGTGCTCGAGCTGGCCGACTGGCGCGCGCTGGCCGAGCGGCTGGTCGCTGCCGGCGCCGACTTCGTGCTGCCGCCACAGGTGCGCTTCGAGGGCCGCCCCGGCGAGCAGTGGACGATGTTCTTCCGCGACCCGTCGGGCAACCCGATCGAGGTCAAGGGCTTCGCGTCGCTCGACGCGGTCTACGCAACGTAGGCGGCCACGGCTTGCTCGATCGCGCCGAACACCGACTGCCCGTCGCGCCTGCGCACCTCGGCGCGCACGCGGTCGCCGAAGCGCAGGTACGCGGTGCGCGGCGCGCCTTGCTCGAGCGCCTCGAGCGCGCGCTTCTCGGCCAGGCACGCGAAACCGCGCGACGCGTCGGCCTGGCTCGCGGGGCCGGCACCCACCACGCCGCCGGCGCCGAGCGCGCGCACCCCGGCGCGCCGCGCGGCGAGCCGCCCGAAGTCGAAGGCCATGCCGTCGGCCGCGTCGACCCGCCCGATGCGCTTGCCGTTGACCGCCAACTCGACGTTCAGGCACACGCGTCCGCGTTGCCACGCGTCGCCGAGCTCGTCGGGCGTCACCGCCACCGGCGCGAACGCGGTGGCCGGGTAGGCACACAGCGGCGCCGCGCCGGGCGCGCCCGCCCCGTGTGGCGGGTGGCGCAGACTCCAGTCGGCGGCCAGCAGCAGCATTCGCACGCCGTCGAGCGCGCGCGCCGCGTCGGCTCCGCGCGCGACGTCGCCGGTCATCGCCACCAGGCCCACCTCGACGTCGATGCCGGCCTGCTCGTCGACGAAACGCGCCTCGTCGCAGGCGCCGAGGAAGTGGTCGCCGGCACCGCGGCGCAGCGCCGGCGCATCGTGCAGGTCGGGCGCGACCTCGACCCCGCGGCCGCGCGCCAGCCGCTCGACATGGCCGGGGTACGCGGCGCCCACCACCCACTGGTGCGCGCGCGGCAGCGGTGCCATGCACTTCGCCGGCTCGAAGGCGAACGCGTGCCGCGCCTTGCCACCGTTGAGCGTGGCGTACAGGTCCTCGAGCTGCGGCGAGACGAAGTTCCAGTCGTCGAGCAGCTGCTGCATGCGCGTGGCGATGCCGGTCGCAAAATGCGCGCTCGCGAGGTCGCGCGAGACGACGACCAGCTGGCCGTCGCGCGAGCCGTCGTGGTAGGTGGCCAGTTTCATGAGCGTGGATGAGGTGTTCGCAGCGGTGAAGGCCACGATTGTCGCCAGCGCAGGACGCGCGCCGTGGTCTTGAACGCCGCCCGGCGCCGCCGCGTCGCGCTGGCCGCGGTGACACTCGGTGCGGCGGCGCTGCACCTGGGGCTGCTGCGCGGCGTCGTACCGGCACCGGCACCGGCACCGGCACCGGCGCCGGCGTGGCGACTCGCGTCCGCCGTCGAGGTGCGCTCGCTGCTGTCGGCGCCGATCGACGCCGACGCCACCGCACCCGACGCGCCCGGCGCCGCCGACCCCCCCGCGGCCCCGCCGCCGCGCGCCGCCGCGGCGCGCCCCGCCGTGCCGCCGCCGCGGGCGCGCGCGGCGCAGCCGCCCGCCGCGCCGCGGCGCGTCGCCACGCCGGCCGACGCCGCAACGGTCGGACTCGACGCGCCGCAGTCCGCCGTGCACGCCGAGCCAGTGGCGGTGCCGGCCGCGCCCGACCCCGCGGAGACGGCACCGGCTGCCGCCGCGCCCGACGCGTCGGCCACCGCGACCGCGCCCGACACCGTGCTCGCCGCCGTGACGCCGGCCGCGGCCGCCCCGGCGGCGGCCGAGCCTGCGCCGGTCTACGCGACGCGGCTTCCGCCGTCGTTCCAGTGGCGCTACGCGCTGCGCCGCGGCATCCTGTCCGGCAAGGGCGCGCTCGCCTTCCAGCGCGACGCGCAGCGTTACACGCTGACGCTCGAAGGCAGCGTCGGCGGCCTGCCGCTGCTCGAGTGGAACAGCCAGGGCGGCTTCGACGACGCCGGCATCGCACCCGATCGCTTCGTGATCCGGCAGGTCGGGCGCAGCGCCCGCGCGGCGAACTTCCAGCGCGCCGCCGGCAAGATCAGCTACTCGGCGGTCGAGACGCAGCACCCGCTGCCGGCGGGCGCGCAGGACCGGCTGAGCTGGGTCGTGCAGATCGCCGGCGTCGTCGCCGCGGCACCCGAGCGCCACGCACGCGCCGGCGCACAGGTCGTGCTGATGGTCAGCGGCGTGCGCGGCGACCTCGCGCCGTGGACCTTCGTCTCGCAGGGACTGCGCCGCGTGCAGACCGCCGACGGCGAGGTCGACGCGGTCGAGCTGCGCCGCGAGGCGCGCCACGCGTTCGACACGCGCGGCGAGGTCTGGCTCGACCCTCAGCGCCACCACCTGCCGGTGCGGCTGGTGCTGAGCACGATCGGGCGCCAGGGCGAGGTGACCGACGCGCTGACGCTGGACCTCGAGTCGACCGCGCCGCGCTGAGACCCGCGCCCGCCGCCGAGCGGGCTTGATTCCCGCGCCGGCGGCCGCATCTGGGTTGCGAAGGGTTCAGGAAGGCCCGCCATGCAGATGCTCTACAACTCGGACCAGTTCGCCGTCGTGCAGTTCGACGTGCCGGCCGCCAGCGACGACGCGTCCGGCGGCGCGCCCGCGCGCGGCGGTTACGAGATCGTCGACAAGCTCGCGCGGCGCGAGATCTTCATCGACGGCGTGCTGGCGCAGCGTTTCCGCGCCGGCGTCGACGCGCTGATCGAACGCGAGCCGTCGGTCGAGGCGATCGACGACTTCATCGCCGGCTACACCCAGCTCGCGCAGCAGCCGGTCGTGCTGCACTGACTCGGGGCAGGGCCGCCACGGCCGCGCGCCTGGCGACGCCCCGCGGCGTGCCGGCGGCGCGTGACGGGGTTCACGACCCGCGGGCCGTGACGCTCAACGCCCCCGCGCCACCGCCGATACCGCAGCGATATGGCTGCGTGGTCCGGCTCGATCCACCTGCAGACCGGCGACGCGCTGACCATCGGCGCGCTGCTGGTCGCCGCGCTGTTGGTGCTGGTGCTGGTCACGCTCGTGCGCGACCGCCGCCGCGCGCGCCAGACGGCGTCGCTGGCCGCGTCGCTGCAGGACGCCAACGACGAGCTGCACAAGCTCGCCTACCGCGACGCGCTGACCGACCTGGCGAACCGCGTGCAGTTCGACACGCTGCTCGACCGCGCGGTGCGCCGCTGCGACGACCACGGTGGCGCGCTGGCGGTGCTGCTCGTCGACCTCGACGCGTTCAAGCCGGTCAACGACACCTTCGGCCACGCCTGCGGCGACGAGGTGCTGCGCGAAGTCGCGCGCCGGCTGGGGGCCGCCGGCGGTGCGGCAGTCGGCGCGGCGCGCGTCGGCGGCGACGAGTTCCTGCTGCTCGTCGACGGCGACCGCGACGCCGCCGCCGCGCTGGCGCAGCGCGTGCTCGGCGCGCTGGTCGCGCCGATCGCCGCGGCCGGCCGCGAGGTGCACGTGTCGTGCTCGATCGGCATCGCGCTGTACCCGGTGCACGGCTCGCGCCCGACGCTGCTGGCACGCGCCGACGCGGCGATGTTCGCCGCCAAGCGTTCGGGCGGCGCGACCTACGCGATCTTCGAGCCGTCGATGGAGCCCGACATCCGCGGCCACCTCGACCTCGCGCGCGACCTGCGCCGCGCGATCGACGCCGGCCAGCTCGAGCTGCTGTACCAGCCGAAGATCGACGCGCGCAGCGGCCAGGTCACGGCCGCGGAGGCGCTGCTGCGCTGGCACCACCCGCAGCGCGGGCTGGTCAGCCCGACGGTGTTCGTGCCGATCGCCGAACGCCACGGGCTGATCGCCGCGCTCGGCCACTGGGTCATCGAGGACGCCTGTCGACAGGCGCGCGCCTGGCGCGACGCCGGGCTGCGCATGCGCGTGGCGATCAACCTGTCGGCGTACCAGCTGCGCCGCGAGGACCTGGTCGACAAGCTGCTCGACGCGCTGTCGCGCCACGGCGTGCGCCCGGCGCAGTTCACCTGCGAGATCACCGAGTCGGTGGCGATGGAGGACACGCTGGTCACCAAGCGCGCCTTCGAGCGCCTCGGCGCGGCCGGCATGCACGTGTCGATCGACGACTTCGGCACCGGCTACTCGAGCCTCGCGTACCTGCGCCAGCTGCCGGTGCAGGAGCTGAAGATCGACCGCAGCTTCGTCACCGACCTCGCGACCAGCGAGGACGCGCGTGCGATCGTCGAGGCGGTGCTGCGCATGGCGCATGCGCTCGGGCTGAAGGTCGTCGCCGAGGGTGTCGAGACGCCGCAGCAGCGCGACCTGCTGGTGGCGCTGGGCTGCGACGAGCTGCAGGGCTACCTGTTCGCCAAGCCGATGCCGGCGCGCGCGCTGACGCTGTGGGCCACCGACGACGGCCCGCTGCCGGCGCCGATCGACTTCCGCGCGTCGCTGTACGCCGAGACGGCGCCGGCGCCGCTTTAGCACACCGCCGCGTCGCGGCAGGCGGCGATCGTTGCCGGGAACCGCGCCGGACTCCCTGCGGTCACGGCGCACGGCCCTTCCTACAATCTCGCGATGCAAGCCGTCGACTACACCCGCGCGCGGGCGCTGCCCGCGCTGCTCGCGCAGCGCATCGTCGTCATCGACGGCGCGATGGGCACGATGCTGCAGCGCCACGCGCTCGGCGAGACCGAGTTCCGCGGCGAGCGCTTCGCCGATCACCCGAAGGACCTGAGGGGCAACAACGATCTGCTGGTGCTCACGCGGCCCGCGCTGGTGCGCGAGATCCACGACGCCTACCTGGGCGCCGGCGCCGACATCATCGAGACCAACACCTTCGGCGCCACCGCGGTCGCGCAGGCCGACTACGCGCTGGCGCACGTCGCACGCGAGATGAACGTCGCCGCCGCGCGGCTGGCGCGCGCCGCCGCCGACGCGGCGGCCACGCCCGACGCGCCCCGCTTCGTCGCCGGCGCCCTGGGGCCGACGCCGAAGACCGCGAGCATCAGCCCCGACGTCAACGACCCCGGCGCGCGCAACGTCACGTTCGACGAACTGCGCGCCGCCTACCGCGAGCAGGCCGAGGGCCTGCTCGAAGGCGGCGTCGACCTGTTCCTGATCGAGACGATCTTCGACACGCTCAACGCCAAGGCGGCGATCTTCGCGCTCGACGAGCTGATGCACGACACCGGCGAGCGCCTGCCGGTGATCGTCTCGGGCACGGTGACCGACGCGTCGGGGCGCATCCTGTCGGGGCAGACGGTCGGCGCGTTCTGGCACTCGGTGCGCCACGCGCGCCCGCTGGCCGTCGGCCTGAACTGCGCACTCGGCGCGGCGCTGATGCGCCCGTACATCGAGGAGCTCGCGAAGATCGCCGGCGACACCTGGATCAGCTGCTACCCCAACGCCGGCCTGCCCAACCCGATGAGCGAGACCGGCTTCGACGAGACCCCCGAGGTCACCGCCGCGCTGATGGAGGACTTCGCGAAGAGCGGCTTCCTGAACATCGCCGGCGGCTGCTGCGGCACGACGCCCGAGCACATCGCGGCGATCCGCGCGAAGGTCGGCACCTACCGCCCGCGCGCGCGCCGCGACCCGCTGTTCACGGCGCTGCTCGATCCGGCGCAGGCCTGAGCGCCGGCAGCTCCAGCTTCACGCGCAGCCACGCCGGCTGCGACGCCGCGACGCTGGTGATGCGCGTCGGCGCCACGCCGCGGCGCACCAGGTGCACGCGCACCTGCGCCGCGCGGCGGTCGGCGAGCACGACGCCGGCGCCGGCGTCGCTGGGCGCGCGCACCACGGCGCGCGCCGACGGCAAGCGCTGCAGGCTGGCGGCGACGCGGTCGAGCACCGCCGCCAGCGCCGGACGCGGCGCGGCCTCGCCGGGGTCGAAGCCGTGCGCCGTCGGCACCTCGACCCACAGCGCGCGGTCGTCGTCGAGCACGACGACCACCGGCGTGCCGCGCAGCGCCTGCGCCAGCGCGCGCTGCTCGCGCTCGAGCGACCACGCCGGCGCCGGGGCGCGGCGCGGCGCGGCCGGCGCCGGCGCGGCGACCTCGGGCGGCGGCACGCCGCGCGGCGGCGTGCCGGCACAGCCGGCCAGCCCCAGCGCCGAGGCGAGCGCGAGTCCGACGCACGCCACCGCGGCGGCGCGGTCGCTGCGAACGCGGGACGTCGGCGACGGCATGCGAAGCATTGGACCGCGCCGCGCGCGCCGCCGCAGCCGGGCAAACGCGTCGATTCGTAACCGCCGCCGGCGCCCGGGTCGCCGCGCGGGCCTAGAATCCGCCCCGCATCCCGAGGAGCGTTGCAACGCCGGCCGGCCACGGCCCCGGCGCCAGGCTCGGGAACCCCGGCGCGGCTGGCGCACCGGATGGCAACGGCGCTCGCCCACCGTTGAAGCTGGCGGTCGCGGCGAGACCGCCGCGGCGCCGGCCCCCGCCGATGCCCGAAGCCGCCTCTGCCCCGACCGCCCCGACCCCGCCACCCGTGGCGCCGATGCGGCTGGCCGGCCTCGAGCCGGTGACCATCGGCGCCGGCTCGCTGTTCGTCAACATCGGCGAGCGCACCAACGTCACCGGCTCGAAGGCCTTCGCGCGGCTGATCCTCGCCGGCCAGTTCGAGCAGGCGCTGGCGGTGGCGCGCCAGCAGGTCGAGGCCGGCGCGCAGATCATCGACGTCAACATGGACGAGGCCATGCTCGACAGCAAGGCCGCGATGGTGCGCTTCCTGAACCTGTGCGCCGCCGAGCCCGAGATCGCGCGCGTGCCGGTGATGATCGACAGCTCGAAGTGGGAGGTCATCGAGGCCGGGCTGAAGTGCCTCCAGGGCAAGGGCATCGTCAACTCGATCTCGCTGAAGGAGGGCGAGGCCGAGTTCCGCCGCCAGGCGACGCTGGTGCGCCGCTACGGCGCGGCCGTCGTCGTGATGGCCTTCGACGAGCAGGGCCAGGCCGACAGCTTCCAGCGCAAGACCGCGATCTGCGCGCGCGCGTACCGCATCCTCGTCGACGAGGTCGGCTTCCCGCCCGAGGACATCGTCTTCGACCCGAACGTCTTCGCGATCGCCACCGGCATCGACGAGCACGCGAACTACGCGGTCGACTTCATCGAGGCCACGCGCTGGATCAAGGCGAACCTGCCGGGCGCGAAGGTCTCGGGCGGCATCAGCAACGTGAGCTTCAGCTTCCGCGGCAACGAACCGGTGCGCGAGGCGATCCACACGGTGTTCCTGTACCACGCGATCAAGGCCGGGCTGGACATGGGCATCGTCAACGCCGGCATGGTCGGCGTCTACGACGAGCTCGACCCCGTGCTGCGCGAGCGCGTCGAGGACGTGGTGCTGAACCGCACGCCGGCCTGCCCACCCGGCGAGCCGCCGATGTCGGCCACCGAGCGCCTGCTCGAGATCGCGGAGGCGGTCAAGGGCGCGGCGCGCGACGACTCGGCGCGGCTGGCGTGGCGCGCGCAGGCAGTCGAGCAGCGCCTGTCGCATGCGCTGGTGCACGGCATCACCGACTTCATCGTCGAGGACACCGAACAGGCCTGGCGCGACATCGAGGCGCGCGGCGGGCGCCCGCTGCACGTCATCGAGGGCCCGCTGATGGCCGGCATGAGCGTCGTCGGCGACCTGTTCGGCGAGGGCAAGATGTTCCTGCCGCAGGTGGTCAAGAGCGCGCGCGTGATGAAGCAGGCGGTGGCGCACCTGCTGCCGTACATCGAAGCCGAGAAGCAGGCGCAGCTCGACGCCGGCGGCGAGGCGCGCGCGCGCGGCAAGGTGGTCATCGCCACCGTCAAGGGCGACGTGCACGACATCGGCAAGAACATCGTCGCCGTGGTCCTGCAGTGCAACAACTTCGAGGTCGTCAACATGGGCGTGATGGTCCCGTGCCAGGACATCCTCGCGAAGGCCAGGGTCGAGGGCGCCGACCTGATCGGGCTGTCGGGGCTGATCACGCCCAGCCTCGAGGAGATGCAGCACGTGGCCGCCGAGATGCAGCGCGACGACTGGTTCCGGCTGAAGAAGACCCCGCTGCTGATCGGCGGCGCCACGACGAGCCGCGTGCACACCGCGGTGAAGATCGCGCCGCACTACGAGGGGCCGGTGGTCTACGTGCCCGACGCGTCGCGTGCGGTGGGCGTGTGCTCGGACCTGCTCAGCGACGAGCGCGGCGCCGCCTTCGTCGCCGAGGTCGCGGCCGACCACGAGCGCGTGCGGCGGCTGCACGCGGCGAAGAAGACCACGCCGCTGGTGTCGCTGGCGGCGGCGCGGGCGAACAAGACGCGCATCGACTGGTCGGCGCACGTGCCGCCGAGGCCGCGCTTCATCGGCCGGCGCGAATTCCGCCACCAGGACCTCGCCGAACTGGCGCGCTACATCGACTGGACGCCGTTCTTCCAGACCTGGGACCTCGCCGGGCGCTTCCCCGACATCCTGCGCGACGAGGTGGTCGGCGCCGAGGCGACGCGCGTGTACGACGACGCCAAACGCCTGCTCGAGCGCATCGTCAAGGGCCGCTGGCTGAGCGCGAACGGCGTGGTCGGGCTGTGGCCGGCGAACACCGTCGACGACGACACGATCGAGCTGTACACCGACGAGCGGCGCGAGCAGGTGCTGCTGCGCTGGTCGCCGCTGCGCATGCAGACCGAGCGCCCGGTGGTCGACGGGGTGCGGCGGCCGAACCGCTCGCTGGCCGACTTCGTCGCGCCGCGCGGCGTGGCGCCCGACCACGTCGGCGTGTTCGCCGTCACCGCCGGCATCGGCGCCGACGAGCACGCGCGGCAGTTCGTCGACTCGCACGACGACTACAGCGCGATCATGGTCAAGGCGCTGGCCGACCGGCTCGCCGAGGCCTTCGCCGAGTGGCTGCACGAACGCGTGCGCAAGGACTTGTGGGGCTACGCCGCCGACGAGCTGCTCACGCACGAGGAGCTGGTGGCCGAGCGCTACCGCGGCATCCGCCCGGCGCCCGGCTACCCCGCGTGCCCCGACCACAGCGTCAAGCGCGCGATGTTCGAGCTGCTGCACGCCGAGCGCATCGGCATGGGGCTGACCGACAGCCTGGCGATGACCCCGGCGGCCAGCGTCAGCGGCTTCTACCTGGCGCACCCCGACGCGACGTACTTCAACGTCGGCCGCATCGGCGACGACCAGCTCGCCGACTGGGCGCGCCGCCAGGCGCTGGGCGAGGACGAGGCGCGTCGGCTGCTGGCGCCGGTGCTGTAGCCGCGCCGCTGCGCGACGGCCCGACCGCCTGCGCGGCGCTCAGGCGCCGGGCAGGCCGCGCCGGTACTGCATCGCCTCGCCGAGGTGGGCCATGCCGAGCCGGTCGACGCCGGCGAGATCGGCGATGCTTCGCGCGACCTTCAGCACGCGGTGCAGGCTGCGCCCCGACCAGCCCAGCCGCTGCGCCGCCTGCTGCACGAAGCGCTGCGCGGCGTCGTCGAGCGCGCAGTGCACGTCGAGGTCGGCCGCGTCGAGCAGCGCGTTGACCTTGCCCTGTCTCGCGAGCGAGCGCTCACGTGCAGTCGCCACGCGCGCGGCGACGACGGCGCTCGGATCGCCCTGCGGCAGCGACAGCAGCTCCGCCGGCGCCACCGCACCGACCTCGACCTGCAGGTCGATGCGGTCGAGCAGCGGCCCCGACAGCCGGCCCTGGTAGCGCGCCACCGCCTCGGGCGTGCAGCGGCACGCCCGCCCGGTGGCGACCCCTGCGCCGAGCCAGCCGCAGGGGCAGGGGTTCATCGCAGCGACGAGCTGGAAGCGCGCCGGAAAGCTCGCCTGGCGGGCCGCGCGCGACACGGTGATGCGGCCGGCCTCGAGCGGCTCGCGCAGCGCCTCGAGGCTCGCGCGGCCGAACTCGACCAACTCGTCGAGGAACAGCACGCCGCCGTGCGCCAGCGAGATCTCGCCGGGCCGCGGCGGCGAGCCGCCGCCGACCAGCGCCACCGCGCTGGCCGAATGGTGCGGCGCGCGCAGCGGGCGTCGGCGCCACCGGCGCGCGTCGAACCCCTCGGCGCCCAGCCCCTGCAGTGCGGCACTGGCCAGCGCCTCGTCGTCGTCCATCGGCGGCAGCAGCCCCGGCAGTCGCATCGCGAGCATCGACTTGCCGCTGCCCGGCGGGCCCACCATCAGCAGGCTGTGGCCGCCGGCGGCGGCGATCTCGAGCGCGCGCTTGGCCGCCGTCTGGCCGCGCACGTCGCGCAGGTCGGGGCCGGGCGAGGGCGCCTCGCGCGCCGGCGCGACCGCCTGCGGCAGCGGCGTCGCCGCGTCGCCCGGCTGCAGCGCGCGCACCACGTCGAGCAGGTGCGCAGCGGCGCGCACGTCGACACCCTCGACCAGCGCCGCCTGCGCCGCGCTCGCCGCCGGCAGCACCAGCGCCCGCCCGGCGCCGGCGCGCCGGTGCGCCAGGGCCAGCGCGACCGCACCGCGCACCGGGCGCAGTTCGCCGGCCAGTGACAGTTCACCGGCGAACTCGGCGCCGGCGAGCCGCTTGGCGTCGACCTGCCCGGCCGCGGCGAGGATGCCCAGCGCGATCGGCAGGTCGAAGCGCCCCGACTCCTTCGGCAGGTCGGCCGGCGCCAGGTTCACCGTGATGCGCTTGTTGTGCGGGAACCCCAGGCCGGCGTGCGCCAGCGCGGCGCGCACGCGCTCGCGCGATTCCTTGACCTCGGTGTCGGCCAGGCCGACCAGCGTGAAGCTCGGCAGCCCGTTGGCCAGGTGCACCTCGACGCGCACCTCGGGTGCGTCGAGCCCGACGAGCGAGCGGCTGTGCACGACGGCAAGCGACATGGCGGCGGCGTCCCCGGCAGCGCTGCCCGCGGCCCCATGCCGCGGGCAGCGCCGCCGCCATTGTGGGCGGCGCGCCCGGCACGCCCGACTCCCCCATCGGGGCCGGTTCGGCACGCACCAGCGGCGTGCCCGAAGGCGCGGTGCACCGCCTCGGTGCACCAACGGCGGGCGCCGTCGCGCGTTGCTGCCCCTGCCGCGCTGCAGCGACCGGCACGACAGAGGTGGCACGGAAGCTGCAGGTGCGTTGTCGTCTTCCCGTCAACCCCCTCACCAGAAGCGGAGTCTGCACATGAAAAAGCCCCTCGTGGCCCTGGCCGCCCTCGCCGTCGTCGGCGCCGCGCACGCCCAACTCTCGGCCAACGTCGCGCTGACCAGCAACTACAAGTTCCGCGGCCAGGACCAGAGCGACAACCGCCCGGCGATCCAGGGCGGCTTCGACTGGACCTCCGGCGGCTTCTACGCCGGCAACTGGAACTCGAGCATCGGCTTCACCGACGCCGGCATCGAGTCCGACCTGTACGGCGGCTACCGCGGCGAGGCCGGCGGCGTGGCCTACGACGTCGGCGTGATCGGCTACCTGTATCCGAGCTTCGGCGACGGCAACACCGTCGAGGTGTACGGCGGCATCACGATCGGCATGTTCACCGCGAAGTACGCGCACACCGTCAGCAAGGGCTACTTCGGGCTGGCCGGCGATCAGGAGGGGCGCGGCACCGGCTACCTGTCGCTCGCCGCCGCGGTGCCGGTCAGCGACGCGGTGACGCTCGACCTCGGCGTCGGCTACACGCGCCTGTCCAGCGACCTGAAGGACGCGATCGGGCTGCCGAGCTTTTACGACTACAAGCTCGGCGCCTCGATGATGCTGCCCGGAGACTTCAAGCTCGGCGCCGCGTTCGTCGGCGCCACCAAGGACGGCGCGAACCAGTGGGGCGACGTGAACAAGGCGCGCTTCATCGTGACGCTGAGCAAGTCGCTCTGAGCGCGCCGCCCCTTCACGAAACCCCGAAAGGAGCAACCATGAAGATGGTGACCGCCGTCGTCAAGCCATTCAAGCTCGACGAAGTACGCGAGGCCCTCAGCGCGATCGGCGTGCAGGGCATCACGGTGACCGAGGTCAAGGGCTTCGGCCGCCAGAAGGGCCACACCGAGCTGTACCGCGGCGCGGAGTACGTGGTCGACTTCCTGCCCAAGGTGAAGATCGAGGCCGCGGTCGAGGACACGCTCGTCGAGCGCGTGATCGAGGCAATCGAGTCGTCGGCTCGCACCGGCAAGATCGGCGACGGCAAGATCTTCGTGGCTGCGCTCGAGCAGGTGGTGCGCATCCGCACCGGCGAGACCGGCAAGGACGCGCTGTGAGCGGCACAACCCACCGAGACATCCCCATGAAGAGACTTCTTGCCATCCTCGCCCTCGGCTCGATGCTGCTGGGCTTCGCGGGCGCGTCGTTCGCCCAGGACGCCGCGTCGGCGGCGGCATCGGCCGTCGAGGCCGCCAGCGACGCCGCGGGGGCACCGGCCGAGGCCGCCGCCCCCGCCGCGGCGAGCGCCGTGCACAAGGGCGACGTCGCATGGATGATGACCGCCACGCTGCTCGTGCTGTTCATGGCCGTGCCGGGCCTGGCGCTGTTCTACGGCGGCCTGGTGCGCGCGAAGAACATGCTGTCGGTGCTGATGCAGGTGATGGTCGTGTTCTCGCTGATCAGCGTGCTGTGGGCCGTGTACGGCTACAGCCTCGCGTTCGGCGGCGAGGGCCTGATCATCGCCGGCTTCGACAAGCTGTTCCTGTCGGGCGTGACGATCGACACTCTGGCCGACACCTTCACCGCCGACGTCAAGCTGCCCGAGTACGTGTTCGTCGCGTTCCAGGCCACGTTCGCCGGCATCACCTGCGCGCTGATCGTCGGCTCGTTCGCCGAGCGCATCAAGTTCTCGGCGGTGCTGCTGTTCTCGGTGATCTGGTTCACGCTCGCCTACCTGCCGATCGCGCACATGGTGTGGGGCGCCGGCGGCTACCTGCTCGACAAGGGCGCGCTCGACTTCGCCGGCGGCACCGTGGTGCACATCAACGCCGGCATCGCCGGCCTGGTGGGCGCGTACATGCTCGGCAAGCGCGTGGGCTACGGCAAGGAGGCGATGCCGCCGCACTCGCTGCCGCTGACGATGGTCGGCGCCGCGATGCTGTGGGTCGGCTGGTTCGGCTTCAACGCCGGCTCGAACCTGGAAGCCACCAGCGGCGCCGCGCTGGCCTTCGTCAACACGCTGCTGGCCACCGCCGCCGCGGTGCTGACCTGGTGCCTCGGCGAGGCGCTGACCAAGGGCAAGGCGTCAATGCTCGGCGCGGCGTCGGGCGCGGTCGCCGGCCTGGTGGCGATCACGCCGGCCTGCGGCACCGTCGGCCCGATTGGCGCGATCGTCATCGGCGGCGCGGCCGGCTTCGTCTGCCTGTGGGGCGTCAACGGCCTCAAGCGCATGCTCGGCGCCGACGACTCGCTCGACGTGTTCGGCGTGCACGGCGTCGGCGGCATCCTCGGCGCGATCCTCACCGGCGTGTTCTCCGCCGCGTCGCTGGGCGGCATCAAGGGCGACGACTACTCGATCGCCTCGCAGGTGCTGATCCAACTCGAGGGCGTGATCATCACCATCGTCTGGTCGGCGGTGGTCGCCTTCGTCGCCTACAAGGTGGTCGACACGCTGATCGGCCTGCGCGTGCCCGAGGAGGAGGAGCGCGAGGGCCTGGACATCACGTCGCACGGCGAGACGGCGTACAGCAAGTAGCGCCACCCGGCGTCGAACCCCGCGGGCCACCTTCGGGTGGCCCGCTGCTTTCGGCGCCCGCGCGCGGGGGGCGCTGCCTACAATCGACGACCCGCCGCCCAGGACACCCGCGATGGTCCCGCACCTCATCACCGCCCTGACCGGGCCGATCAACGAGCTCGAGCAGCGCATGCTCGAGTCGATGCCGGCCATCGAGCGCTGGTTCCGCCTCGAGTGGATGGAGCACACGCCGCCGTTCTACACCTCGGTGGACATCCGCAACGCCGGCTACAAGCTCGCGCCGGTGGACACCAACCTGTTCCCCGGCGGCTGGAACAACCTCACCGACGAGATGCTGCCGCTGGCGGTGCAGGCGGCGATGGCGGCGATCGAGAAGATCTGCCCCGAGGCGAAGAACCTGCTGCTGATCCCCGAGCAGCACACCCGCAACACGTTCTACCTGACGAACGTGCAGCGGTTGATGCAGATCTTCCACCAGACCGGGCTGAACGTGCGCCTGGGCACGCTCGACGAGGAGATCAAGAAGCCGACCAAGGTCGCGCTGCCAGGCGGCAGCGAGCTCACGCTCGAGCCGCTGGTGCGCACGCGCACTCGCCTGGGGCTGAAGGACTTCGACCCCTGCACGATCCTGCTCAACAACGACCTGTCGGGCGGCATCCCGAAGGTGCTCGAGGGGCTGCACGAGCAGTACCTGCTGCCGCCGCTGCACGCCGGCTGGGCGGTGCGCCGCAAGAGCCACCACTTCCGCAGCTACGAGGAGGTGGCCAAGAAGTTCGCCAAGCTGCTCGGCATGGACCCGTGGCTGATCAACCCGATGTACGCGCACTGCGGCAAGGTCGACTTCGCCGAGGGCAGCGGCATCGACTGCGTCAAGGGGCACGCCGAGACGCTGATCGCCAAGGTGCGGCGCAAGTACAAGGAGTACGGGATCGCCGAGAAGCCGTTCGTCGTCGTCAAGGCCGACGCCGGCACCTACGGCATGGGCATCATGACGGTGCGCGACCCGAAGGAGCTCGACGACATCAACCGCCGCACGCGCAACAAGATGAGCGTGATCAAGGAGGGCCAGGAGGTCACCGAGGTCATCATCCAGGAAGGCGTGCCGACCTACGAGCGCATCAACGAGGCGGTGGCCGAGCCGGTGGTCTACATGCTCGACCGCTACGTGGTCGGCGGCTTCTACCGCGTGCACGCCGAACGCGGCGTCGACGAGAACCTCAACGCGCCCGGCGCGGCGTTCGTGCCGCTGGCGTTCGCCGAGGCCAGCCACCTGCCGCGCCCCGGCGAGAAGCCCGGCGCGAGCGCGCCGAACCGCTTCTACATGTACGGCGTGATCGGCCGGCTGGCGATGCTCGCCGCCAGCTACGAGCTCGAGGCCACCGACCCCGACGCCGAGATCTACGAGTAGCCGCGCGTTCGGGCCGCGGGCTGCGCCTTCGCGCGCAGCCGGCGCGCGGCGAGCATCGCGACGCCGACGCCGAATGCCGCCACGGCCGCCGGCGCGTCGCGGCCGCGGCACGCCGCACGCTTGTGCGCGGCGTGCCGCGCCGCCAGAATGCCCGGGCGGCGGGCACGGCCGCGACGTACGCCTCCGCCTTGACCCCCCCGCGCGCCCCGCGCAGCCCCGCCGCCGTCGCCGCCCTCACGCTGGGCGCGCTCGGCGTCGTCTACGGCGACATCGGCACCAGCCCGCTGTATGCGCTCAAGGAGGTGTTCCACGCCGGCCACGTGCCGGTGACGCCTGCGCACGTGCTGGGCATCCTGTCGCTGATCTTCTGGACGATGACGGTCATCGTCTCGGTCAAGTACGTGCTGCTGATCCTGCGCGCCGACAACCACGGCGAAGGCGGGCTGATCGCGATGCTCGCGCTGGCCACCAGCGCGGTGGCCGACAAGCCGCGGCTGCGCCGCGCGCTGCTGGTGGTCGGCATGTTCGGCACCGCGGTGTTCTACGGCGACGGCGTGATCACGCCGGCGATCTCGGTGCTGTCGGCGGTCGAGGGCCTCGAGGTCGCGGCGCCGGCGCTGCACGACGTCGTCGTCCCGGTCACGCTGGCGGTGCTCACCGCGCTGTTCGCGGTGCAGCGCTTCGGCACCGGCGGCATCGGGCGCTTCTTCGGGCCGGTCACGCTGCTGTGGTTCGTCGCGCTGATCGCGCTGGGCGTGCCGCAGGTGGCGGCGAACCCGACGGTGCTCGCGGCGCTGAACCCGCTGCACGCGCTCGCGTTCATCGCCGAGGAACCGCTGGTGGCCTTCGTCGCGCTCGGCGCGGTGGTGCTGACCGTCACAGGCGGCGAGGCGCTGTACGCCGACCTCGGCCACTTCGGGCGGCTGCCGATCCGGCTGGCGTGGTACGGCCTCGTGATGCCGGCGCTGGTGGTCAACTACTTCGGCCAGGGCGCGCTGCTGCTCGCGCAGCCCGAGGCGGTCGACAACCCGTTCTACCGCCTCGCGCCCGAGTGGGCGCGGCTGCCGCTGGTGTTCCTGGCCACCGCGGCCACCGTGATCGCGTCGCAGGCGCTGATCACCGCGGCGTTCTCGGTCACCAAGCAGGCGGTGCAGATGGGGCTGCTGCCGCGCATGCGGCTGCTGCACACCTCGGTGCGCGAGACCGGCCAGATCTACGTGCCGTTCGTCAACTGGGCGCTGTACGGGTTCATCGTGCTCGCGGTGGTGCTGTTCGGCAGTTCGTCGAAGCTGGCCGCGGCGTACGGCATCGCGGTGACGCTGGACATGACGATCACCACGGTGATGACGTTCTTCGTGCTGCGTCACGGCTGGAAGTACCCGCTGGCGCTCGCCGTCGCGGCCACCGGGGTGTTCCTCGCCGTCGACGTCACCTTCTTCGCGTCGAACCTGCTCAAGCTGTTCGCCGGCGGCTGGTTCCCGCTGGTCATCGGCGTGGGCATGTTCACGCTGATGCTCACCTGGATGCAGGGCCGCACGCTGGTGGCCGAGCGGCTGCGCGACGACGCGATCGA
Organism: Azohydromonas sp.; assembly: GCF_035325925.1. Taxonomy (NCBI): domain Bacteria; kingdom Pseudomonadati; phylum Pseudomonadota; class Betaproteobacteria; order Burkholderiales; family Sphaerotilaceae; genus Azohydromonas; species Azohydromonas sp. Next base: position 64,410 of record NZ_DAOKZA010000009.1, read on the forward strand.
TCTGCGCGGCTTCCTCGACGCGGTGTTCGTCGCGCCGCCGGCGCGCGTCGGCGGCACCGCGGTGTTCCTCACCGCCGAGGCGGGGCTGGCGCCGAACGCGCTGATGCACAACCTCAAGCACAACAAGGTGCTGCACGCCTACAACCTGTTCGTCACGGTGCGCCACCACGAGGTGCCCTGGGTGCCGGTCGGCGAGCGCGTGCAGGTGCAGCCGCTGGGCCACGACTGCTGGCAGCTCACGCTGGACTACGGCTTCAAGGACGACCCCGACGTGCCGGCCGCGCTCGAGCTGCTGCGCGCCCACGGCGTGCCGCTCGACCCGATGGACACCAGCTACTTCCTGTCGCGCGACATCGTCGTGCCCAGCGTCGCGCGCGGCATGTCGCTGTGGCGCGAGAAGCTGTTCGTCGCGATGCACCGCAACGCCGCGCGCGCCGCCGACTTCCTGTCGCTGCCGCCGAACCGCGTCGTCGAGCTGGGCGCGAAGATCACGCTGTGAGCGCGCGCGACCTCGCGGCCGTCGTCGCTGGCTGCGTCGCCGTGCCCGTCGGTTTCACCCGCTCGGTGGCGATCGTCTGTGCCGCGGCGCAGGCCCCGGGTGCGACGCCGGCAAGGGCCGCGTCGTGGACCCGGACGCTCGGGCCGGGCATGGGGTCGACCGGCATCGGCCTGTCGGTCGCGCACCGCCAGCCGGTGCCCACCGCCTGGTCCACGCCGGGCTGGCGCTGCCGGGCACGATCGCCGGCGCGGCGGCGCCATCGGTGCAACACTACCGCTCCCGCCGCCGAACCCCTGCCGCGCCGCCGTGAACCTGCTCTTCGTCGCCGACCCGCTCGAGGCCTTCAAGGCCTACAAGGACACCACCTTCGCGATGATGCGCGAGGCCGCGTCGCGCGGGCACACGGTGTGGGCCTGCGAGCCCGCCGACCTGGTGTGGCGCACCGGCTCGCGCGTGGTCGCGCGGCGCGCGCGCGCGATCACGCCCACCGGCGAAGCGAAGGCCTGGTTCGCCGTGCTGCAGGAGCGCGAGCTGGCGCTGGCCGACACCGACGCGGTGCTGATGCGCAAGGACCCGCCGTTCGACAGCGAGTACTTCTACGCCACGCACCTGCTCGAGCAGGCCGAGCGCGAGGGCGCGCGCGTGATCAACCGGCCGCGCGCGCTGCGCGACCACCCCGAGAAGCTGGCGATCATGGAGTTCGCCGATTACATCGGGCCGACGCTGGTCACGCGCGACGCGCGCGCGATCCGCGCGTTCCACGACGAGCACCGCGACATCATCCTCAAGCCGCTCGACGGCATGGGCGGCATGGGCATCTTCCGCGTCGGCCCCGACGGGCTCAACCTCGGCGCGATCACCGAGACGCTGAACCGTCACGGCGCGGTCACCGTGATGGCGCAGAAGTACCTCACCGAGATCGTGCACGGCGACAAGCGCGTGATCGTGATCGACGGCGAACCGGTGCCGTACAGCCTGGCGCGCATCCCGCAGGGCAGCGAGATCCGCGGCAACCTGGCGGTCGGCGGCAAGGGCGTCGCGCAGCCGCTGAGCGAGCGCGACCGCGAGATCGCGCTCGGCGTCGGCCGCGTGCTGGCGCAGCGCGGCATCGTCTTCGCCGGCCTCGACGTGATCGGCGACTGGCTCACCGAGATCAACGTCACCAGCCCGACCGGTTTCCAGGAGATCGCGCAGCAGACCGGCTTCGACGCGGCCAGGCCCTTCGTCGACGCGGTCGAGCGCGTGGCGGCCGCGCCGCGCTGAGCGGCCGCCGCGCCGAAGGCACTGCCCGCGGCGGTCGCGGCTTCAGGCGCGACGCAGCTGCTCGATCTCGCGCCGGATCTCGGGCGGGAAACCCTGTCGGCCGCCGCGGCGGTCGAGCAGCAGGTCGTCGAGCAGTGCGCCGCGGCGCGCCGGGTCGCGCCAGACCTCGGCCAGCGCGTTGGCCACGCGCGGGAAGCGCTCGCACAGTTCGCGCGGGCGCAGCGACGGCGGCAGCGACAGCACCCAGTCGATGGCGCCGCCGCTGAGCGCGCGGTCGGTGGCCTGCGGCTTGCGGCGGCGCTGCTCCCAGTAGCCGGGCGCGAGCGTCGGCAGGCGCTCGACACCCGGCGGCAACTCGTCGAGCGCCGCGCGTGCGGTCGACAGGTCGGTCGGCTCGAAGTCAATGCTGCCCGGGTCGCGCGACGCCGGGTCGTGGGGGCCGCGGTGCATGGCGGTCTGGTTCTGGATCAGGTGCGCGCAGATTACGCCCGCGCGGTGCGCGCGACAGTGACGGATTTCACGCCCGCGCGGCACCCCCACCGGGTCGCGGGGGCCGTGCGCCGCCCCTGCACAATGCGTGCTGCGCCGCATCACCCGGGGGCCCCGCCGCCCGCGGGCGGGCGCACCCGCCGATCCCCCCGCCCATGCCCCGCGCCGAACCCGGTTACCGATGACCGCCCGCCCGCCCCCCGACGAACCCGTCGTCGCGCGCCTTCGCAACGGCGTGCACGTCGTGCACCTGCCCACGCCGCAGCGCGCCACCGCGTGCGCCAGCGTGTTCGTGCGCAGCGGCAGCGCGCACGAGCCGCGCACGCTCAACGGCATCGGCCACTTCATCGAGCACATGGCCTTCAAGGGCACGACCACGCGCGACGCGCGACGCATCAACCTCGACGCCGAGCGCCTCGGTGCCGAGGTGCTGGCGCACACCGACAAGGACCACACCGCGTTCCAGATGCGCGGGCTGGCCGAGCACGCGCTCGACTTCGTGCGCATGCTCGCCGACATCGTGCGCCGCCCGACCTTCCCCGCCGACGAGCTCGAGCGCGAGCGGCAGGTGCTGCTGCACGAGTTCGCCGAGGTCGACGACGACCCGATGGACACCGCGTACCGGCTGTTCGACCATGCCTGCTTCGGCCTGCACCCGGCCGCGCAGCCGGTGATCGGCACGCGCGCGCACATCGAGCGCATCACGCGCGCCGACCTGCTCGGCTACGTGCAGCGCCAGTACAGCGGCGCCAACGTGGTGGTCGGCGTCGCCGCCGACGCCGACCCCGCCGCGGTGCTGCGCGCCGTCGACGCGGCCTTCGGCGACATGGCCGAGGGCGCGGCGCACACCGTCGCGGCGACCCCCTACCGCGGCGACGTGCGCACCCGCGCGCTGTCGGGCAGCAACCAGGCGCATCTGCTGATCGGCGGCGCGCTGCCGCCGCTGGCTGCCGACGACGCCACCGGCACCGTGGCCGCCGCGGTGCTCGGCGAGGGCATGAGCTCGCCGCTGCTGCTGCGCGTGCGCGAGCAGCGCGCGCTGGCCTACCACGCGACCTGCGCCGCCGACGTGCTCGATGTCTGCGGCCAGTTCGTCGTCGAGGCGTCGACCGCGCCCGAGGGGCTCGACGACTGCGCGCGCGAGGTCGCCGCGCTGCTGCACGCGCACGCCCGCCGCGTCGACCCGGTGGACCTGGAGCGCGCGCAGCGCCAGCTGCGCGTGCGCCGCCTGCGCGCCGCCGAGAAGCCGCTGCAGCGGCTCGAGGACGCCGCGCTCGACCTGTTCAGCTTCGGCCGCGTGCGCACGCTCGACGAGCAGCTCGAGCGGCTCGACGCGGTCGGCGCCGACGCGGTGCGCGCGCAGTTCGAACGGCTGATCGCCGACGGGCTGTCGGCCGTCGCGGTCGGGCACGTCGGGCGCGCCGCCGGCGAGCGCCTGCGCAACGCCTTGAAGGGATGAACGCCGACGACGCGCACGAGCTGTCGCGGCTGCGCATGGCGCTGCTGGTCATCGGCGCCGGCGTGTGCGCGGCGCTGCACGTGGGCAAGCTGCCGCCGGCGGTGGCCGCGCTGCAGCAGGCGCTGGGGCTGTCGCTGGTGCAGGCCGGCTTCGCGGTGTCGCTGGTTCAGCTGGCCGGCATGGCGCTGGGCGTGGCCTTCGGCGCGCTCGCCGACGGGCTGGGGCTGCGGCGCAGCATGCTGCTCGGGCTGGCGCTGCTCGCGCTGGCCAGCGTGCTCGGCGGCGTCGCGCCCGGCGTGGGCGTGCTGCTGGCCACGCGCGCGCTCGAAGGGCTGGGCTTCCTGCTGGTCGTGCTGCCGGCGCCGGGGCTGGTGCGCCGCCTGGTGCCGCCGCAGCGCGTGAGCCTGGTGCTCGGCCTGTGGGGCGCCTACATGCCGCTGGCCACCGCGCTGGCGCTGCTCGCCGGGCCACCGTGGATCGCCGCGTTCGGCTGGCGCAGCTGGTGGTGGCTGCTGGGCGCGGTCGCCGCCGCGGCCGCGATCGCGCTGGCGCGCGGCGTGCCGGCGTCGGTGGACGCGATCGGCGCAGCCGGCGCGCCGGCCGCGTCGCCCACGCCATGGGCGGCACGGCTGGCGCACACGCTCGGCGCACGCGGGCCGTGGCTGGTGGCGGTGGCGTTCGCGATGTACTCGGGCCAGTGGCTGGCGGTGATCGGCTTCCTGCCGACGATCTACACCGCCGCCGGCGTGTCGGGTGCGGCCACCGGGGCGCTCAGCGCGCTGGTCGCCGCGGTGAACATGGCCGGCAACATCGCGGCCGGGCGGCTGCTGCACCGCGGCGTGCGCCAGCCGCGGCTGCTGGCCGTCGGCTACGTCGCGATGGCGCTGGCGGCCGTGCTCGCCTTCGCGGGCGGCGACGGCGCCGCACCGGCGTGGCTGCGCTACGCCGCGCTGCTGGCGTTCTCGATGCTCGGCGGCATGATCCCGGCCACGCTGTTCTCGCTGGCGGTGCGGCTGGCGCCGGGTGAGCACACGCTGTCGACCACCGTCGGCTGGGTGCAGCAGTGGTCGTCGTTCGGCCAGTTCGCCGGGCCGCCGCTGGTGGCCTGGGTCGCCAGCCGCGCCGGCGGCTGGCACTGGACCTGGGTCGCCACGGGCGCGTGCTCGCTGGCCGGGCTGGTGCTGACCGCGGCGATCGCGCGCACGCTGCGCCAGCGCGCGGCGGCGCGATCCGCGGGCGTATCGTTGCCGCCGCGCCGACCATGACCTCCCCGCTGCGCACCCCCGAGCGCACCGACGCGTTCGCCACGCTCAACGACGAGCAGCGCGCCGCGGTCGCCCACGGGCACGGCGCCGCGCCGGCGCCGCCGCTGCTGGTGATCGCCGGCGCCGGCACCGGCAAGACGACGACGCTGGCCGCACGCGTCGCGCGGCTGGTGTGCGAAGGCGCCGACCCGCAGCGGCTGCTGCTGCTGACCTTTTCGCGCCGCGCCGCGCAGCAGATGGAGCAGCGCGCCGGCCAGCTGCTGCACGCGGCGCTGGGGCTGCGCGCCACGCAGGCCGCGCCGCGCCTGCCGTGGGCCGGCACGTTCCACGGCGTGGCCGCGCGGCTGCTGCGCGAGCACGCGGCCGCGCTCGGGCTGGGCGGGGACTTCGACATCCTCGACCGCGCCGACGCCGAGGACCTGATGGGCTGGGTGCGCCAGGCGCAGGGGCTGGCGGCCACGCGCACGCGCTTCCCGCTCAAGGGCACCTGCCTGGCGATCTGGTCGCGCGTGGTCAACGCGCGCGCCCCGGTGGCCCAGGTGGTGGCCGACGCCTTCCCCTGGTGCCTGGGCTGGGAGGACGAGCTCGACCGGCTGCTGCGGGCCTACCTGCGCGAGAAGCAGCAGCAGCAGGTGCTCGACTACGACGACCTGCTGCTGTACTGGCACCGGCTGATGGCCGAGCCGGCCGCCGCCGCCGCGGTGGGCGCGCGCTTCGACCACGTGCTGGTCGACGAGTACCAGGACACCAACCGCCTGCAGGCCGAGATCCTGCTCGCACTCAAGCCCGACGGGCGCGGCCTGACGGTGGTCGGCGACGACGCGCAGGCCATCTACGCGTTCCGCGCCGCGCGCGTGCGCAACATCCTCGACTTTGCGGCGCAGTTCGCGCCGCCGGCGCGCACCGTGGTGCTCGAGCGCAACTACCGCTCGACGCAGCCGCTGCTCGACGCGTCGAACGCGGTCATCGCGCAGGCCGCCGAGCGCTTCACGAAGCAGCTGCGCAGCGACCGCGCCGGCGAACGCCCGCAGCTCGTCGCGGTGGCCGACGAGGTCGCGCAGGCGCGCTGGGTGGCCGACCGCGTGCTCGAACGCCGCGAGGGCGGGCTGGCGCTGCGCCGTCAGGCGGTGCTGTTCCGCGCCGCGTCGCACAGCGCGGTGCTCGAGCTGGAGCTGGCGCGCCGCGACATCCCGTTCGTCAAGTTCGGCGGCCTGCGCTTCCTCGAGGCCGCGCACGTGAAGGACCTGCTCGCTGCGCTGCGCTGGGCGCACAACCCGCGCCACCGGCTGGCGGGCTGGCGCGTCGCGCTGCTGCTGCCCGGGCTCGGGCCGGCGGCAGCGCGCCGGCTGCTCGACGCGATGCACGACGGCGACGACCCGCTGCAGGCGATGCACGCGTTCGCGCCGCCGCGCGCCGCCGCCGCCGACTGGGCCGACTGGCTGCGCACGGCGCAGGCGCTGCGCGACGCCGCCTGGCCCGACGCGGTCGACATCGCGCTGCGCTGGTACGAGCCGCACCTGCAGCGCCTGCACGACGACGCCGCGGTGCGCCGGCGCGACCTGGTGCAGCTGGCGCAGATCGCCGCCGGCTACGCCAGCCGCGAGCGTTTCCTGGCCGAGCTCGCGCTCGACCCGCCCGAGGCCACCAGCGACGACGCCGGCGCGCCGCACCTCGACGACGACTACCTCGTGCTGTCGACGATGCACTCGGCCAAAGGGCAGGAGTGGACCGCCGTCTACCTGCTCAACGCGGTCGACGGCTGCATCCCGTCGGACATGGCCACCGGCAGCGCCGCCGAGATCGACGAGGAGCGCCGCCTGCTGTACGTGGCGATGACACGCGCCAAGCAGCACCTGGCGCTGCTCGTGCCGCAGCGCTTCCACGTCACGCAGCAGTCGCGCACCGGCGACCGGCACGTGTACGGCGGCCTCACGCGTTTCGTCACGCCCGAGGTGGCGGCGCTGTTCGACGCGGTGCGCGTCGAGGCGGGCGCCGACGACGCGGCAGGCATCGCGCTGCCGCCGGTGGACCTGATGGCGCGCGTGCGCGACGCGTTCTGACGGCGCGCGGCGGGCTCGGAACCGCAGGTTCTGAGCACATGACGAATGCGTATTTCCGTCGCGCGGCCGCGGCGCCTACAGTGAACTGCAGGAGCCGCACATGCCCGAAGCCGCCGTCATGGTCACCGTCCACAGCGCCGTCGCCCCGCTCGCGCGCGCCGCCGCCGCGCCGCAGGGCACGCTCGACGACGACGGCTTCTTGCGCGACCCGCGCACGTGGACCCGCGCGCTGGCCGAACGGCTGGCGGCGCAGGCCGGCATCGGCGTGCTCGGCGCCGCGCACTGGCGCGTCATCGACCTGGTGCGCAGGCGCTTCTTCGCCGTCGGCGCGCTGCCGGTGATGCGCCTCGTGTGCCGCGCCGCCGGGCTCGACCCGCGCCAGGGGCATGCGCTGTTCGGCAGCTGCGTCACGCTGTGGCGCATCGCCGGGCTGCCGCACCCCGGCGACGAGGCGCTGGCCTACATGCACTGAGGCCGGGCCGCGTCGCGGCTCAGGCCGCCGCGGCCGGCGACAGCGCGGCCAGGAAGTGGCAGGTGCTGCCGCCGATCACGAACAGGTGCCACACGAAGTGCGCGTAGCGCACGCGATGGTCGAGCAGGAAGAACACCGCGCCGGCCGTGTACGCTGCACCGCCGGCGACGATCAGCGCCAGCGCCTGCGTGGACAGGCGTTCGAGCATCGGGTCGATCGCCACCAGCGCCATCCAGCCGAGCGCCACGTACAGCCCGGTCGACCACAGCGGGTGCCTGAGCCGGTCGAGCACCTTCGCCGCCATGCCCACCGCGGCCAGCGTCCACACCGCGGCGAACAGCGACCAGCCCCAGACCCCGCGCAGCGGCCCGAGCACGAACGGCGTGTAGCTGCCGGCGATGAACAGGAAGATCGCCGCGTGGTCGAGGCGGTTGAAGCGCCGCTTCCAGCGCCCCTGCGGCAGCGCGTGGTACACGGTGGAGACGAGGTAAAGCAGCATCATCGTCACCGCGAACACCACCGCCCCGGTGACCGACGCCGCCGGCCCCTGGCGCGACGCGAACACCACCAGCACCGGCAACGACGCCACCGCCAGCGCGAGGCCCAGCCCGTGGCTGAGCGCGTTGGCCACCTCCTCGCGCAGGGTCTGTTCGCGTGCATGCATCGGCACCATTGTCGGGCAGCAACGCGACGGAGCCCCGGCGGGTAGAATGCGCGACGTGCCGCACGACCAGCGTCGACGCCTCGGCGGCACCTCCCGGCCGGCGGCGCCAGCGGCGCCAAGCCCTGCGGCCCAGCGGCCTGCATCGAAGGTCTGACCCGCCGCCCGCCGGTCGGCGCGCGCGAGCACCGCTTCACCTCCCCCGCGGGCCGGCCGCCCGCGCGAACGCGGCAACGCGTCGCACCGCCCCCGTCGGCTCGCCGGCGGGCCCCTTCGTCACCCGTTCCAACCCGGTTTGCACTGCCAGCGCGCAGCAGGCCCGCCGTGGCCGCGCGCCGATTCATGACCACGATCCACGAAAAGACCTTCTCGGTGGGCAAGTACCTTGTCTCGCCGCTCACCCGACTCACCGACGCCGGCAGCTACGCGCCTTCGGTGTCGATCCGCAGCGGCCGCGGCAGCGGCACGCACGACCGCGTGCTGCGCTTCGTCGCGCGCTTCGACACCCGCGAGGGCGCGCACCGCTACGCCGTCGCGCAGGGCCTGCACTGGCTCGGCCAGGCCGCCTGAGGCCGCGTCGCCCGTCCACCGCGTTCACCCATCCACTCCCTACGAGGACCCACCCCATGGCCAAGGAAGAACTGATCGAAATGCAAGGCAAGGTCGACGAGGTGCTGCCCGACTCGCGCTACCGCGTGACGCTGGAGAACGGCCACACGCTGGTGGCGTACACGTCGGGGCGCATGCGCAAGCACCACATCCGCATCCTCGCCGGCGACCGCGTCGCGCTCGAGCTGTCGCCCTACGACCTCAGCAAGGGCCGCATCACGTTCCGCCACCTCGAAGCGCGCGCCGGCGGCGCGCCGCGCCCGCCGCGGCGGTTCTGAGCGCCCCCGGGGCCGGCCTGCACCCGGCCCGCCCCGTGCCGCAGCCACCGGCGGCGGCGGCGCCCCCTCCCCGCCGCCCCGCCGCGCGCCGCGTTCAGTAGCGCACCGGCTCGACGTGACGCGGGTCGTCGTGCAGCGCCCAGTAGCCCTGCTGCAGGCGCTGCGACACCGGCCCGAACACGCCGCGCGGGCGCCCGCCCACCGGCACCCCGTCGAGCGTGGCCACCGGGATCACGCCGCCGCCGGTGCTGGTGAGGAAGATCTCGTCGGCGCGCCGGAACTCGTCCAGCGGCAGCGCGCGCAGCTGCACGTCGCAGCCGGCGTCGCGCGCCAGCTCGATCGCGGTGCGCCGCGACACGCCCTCGAGCACGCCGGCGTCGGCGCTCACCACGCGCGGCCGCGCGCCGTCGGCGTACACCGCGAACACGTTGAAGCCCGGCCCCTCGGTGACGCGGCCGTCGCCGTCGAGCAGCACCACCGTCTCGGCGCCGCGGTCGTAGGCCTCGTACAGCCCCATCACGAAGTCGAGCCAGTGGTAGTTCTTGACGCGCGGGTCGACGCTGTCGGCCGGGATGCGCCGGCGGCTGCCCACCACCAGGTCGATGCCCTCGCGCTGGCGCTCGGGCGTGGCGATCCACACGAACGGAATCGCGAACGCCATGAAGCGGTTGCTGCAGCTGCGCGGGTCGCGTGACCCGGGCGCGGGGCGGCCGCGCGTGCACAACACCTCGACGTAGGCGTCGCGCAGCCCGGCGCGGCGCACGCACTCGTGCATCACCGCGCGCATCGTCGCGCGGTCGACGCCGGGGTCCAGCCGCAGCGCGGCCAGGCTGGCCTCGAAGCGGTCGAGGTGGTCGTCGAGGCGGAAGAAGCGACCCTGCCAGACGTGCGCGACGTCGTAGGTGGCGTCGGAGTGCAGGAAGCCCCAGTCGAAGATCGAGATCTTCGCGTCCTCGGGGGCGACGTACCGGCCGTCGACGTAGGCGCAACCCTGCATCGGCGCGATGTTACGCGGGCCATCGCACGCGCCGCCCCCGATGGCCCGCCGTGGCAGCGGCGCAGTGGCTCTCTTGGCGGATGACCCGCCGCGCCGCGGCGCGCACGATGACGGCCATCGGAAAGACCGCGGGACGCACCCCCGTCGCCACCCCCGCGGCCCCACCCCGACACCCCGGCCCTGCCGGCGCCGCGGCGCCGCCGGCGCAGCCTTGCCCGAACGCGACCGCACCCCACCCGAGGAGCCCCACCATGAACCCCGCCCACACCACCGACGTGCCCGACACCGAGCCGCACCGCATCGCCGCCGACACCTGGCTGATCCCCAACCTGGCGCCGGCCGGCGACGGCCTGTACCTGCCTGCGAACTCGATGGTCATCCGCGGCCGCGAGCCGGTGATCGTCGACACCGGCGCGCCGGTGCACCGCGAGCAGTGGCTCGACAAGGTGTTCTCCGTCGTCGAGCCCGAGGACGTGCGCTGGATCTTCCTGTCGCACGACGACGGCGACCACACCGGCGGCCTGTTCGACGCGCTCGAGCGCTGCCCCCGCGCCACGCTGGTGACCAACTTCTTCAGCGTCGAGCGCCTGGCGCTGGAAAAACCCGCGCTGCCGCTGCACCGCATGCGCTGGATCGAGCCGGGCGGCAGCTTCGACGCCGGCGACCGCGTGCTGCACCTGTTCCGCCCGCCGATCTTCGACGGCCCGACGACGCGCGGCCTGTTCGACCCGAAGTCGCAGGCGATGTGGATCGTCGACACCTTCGCGTGCCTGACGCCCGGCTCGCTCGACGCCGCCGACCTGCACGACGACGTGCTGGCGCAGATGCCGGCGATGAACAGCGCCGTGTCGCCGTGGCACGCGTGGCTGGACCGCGCCACCTACACGCGCCACGTCGACGCCGTCGAGGCGCTCGGTGCGCGCACCGTGGCGTCGGCGCACGGCCCGGTGCTGCGCGGCCGGCAGCTCGACGACGCGTTCGACCGCGTGCGCGGGCTGGCCGGCGCGCCGATCATCCCGACGCCAGGGCAGGAACTGCTCGACACGCTGATCGGCACGACGCTGCTCGAGGCCACGGCCTGAGGCCGGGCCTGCCGGGCCGCCGGCGCTGGCCGCGGGCCCGTGCGCAGCGCCGCACCGTGAACGGCCGCTGAACGGCCGCTTCACGGTGCGTACAACCACCGCGGCGCACAGTGGCGGCACGGTCGATGTCGACCGCGCTTCGCACCAGGAGAGCACCATGAACCCGACCCTGCTTCGCGCCACGCTGGCCACGCTGGCCCTCGCCGCGACCACGGCCTTCGCCGGCGACCACCACGAGCGTTCGCACGACCGGCGCGGCGACGACCGCGACCACGCGGCGATGCAGACCGTGCCCCACGCCGCCGCTGCCGGCGAGCCCGGCCACGGCTGGCAGTACTTCAGCGACCGCGGCCACGCACGCGCCGTGGTGATCAGCCCCGAAGGCGACTACTACTACAGCCGCGGCAAGGGGCTGCGGCAGGTGGTGAGCGCGGGGCACTAGCCCGTCGACCCGCGTTCCTCGGCGCGCTGAACCGGCGCGGCGGCCCGGCGCGCCCGCGGGCGCGCCGCGGGCGCCGCCGCCGGCCCGCTAAGCTGCGGGCCATGCAAAGACGCGACCTGGCCGAACTGCTGCTGCTCAGCGTGCTGTGGGGTTCGGCCTACCTGTTCATGCGCGCGGCGGTGCCGGCGTTCGGGCCGGCGCCGCTGATCGCGCTGCGCATGGGCATCGCGGCGGCGCTGCTGCTGCCGCTGCTGGGCTGGCGCGGCGGGCTGGGGCAGCTGCGCGCGCACCCGCGGCAGCTGCTGGTGCTGGCCGTGCCGTTCACCGCGCTGCCGTTCCTGATGCTCGGCTTCGCGGCGCAGCACCTGACGGCCGGGCTGCTGGCGGTGCTGAACGCCACGGCGCCGCTGTTCGCCGCGCTGCTGGCGCACTTCGTCTACCGCGAGCGGCTGGGCCGCTGGCGCGGCGCCGGGCTGCTGATCGGCTTCGGCGGCGTGGCGCTGCTCACCGCCGGCAGCGTGGCGCTGCGATCGACGCTGGGCCTGGTGGCGGTGGCCGCCGTGCTGCTGACCTCGGCGCTGTGGGCGCTGGGCGCCAACTACGCGCGCCGGCGGCTGGGCGGCATGGACAACGTGGCGCTGACCGTCGGCAGCCTGGCCCTGGCCGCGCTGGCGCTGGCGCCGCTGGCCGCGGCCACCTGGCCGGCCACGCCGCCGCCGCTGCGCGCGTGGCTCGAGGTGGGCTTCCTGGGCGTGGGCAGCTCGGCGCTGGGCTTCCTGCTGTACTACCGGCTGCTGCGCCGCGTCGGCCCGGTGCGCGCGATGTCGGTGACCTTCCTGAACCCCGTCGTCGCGCTGGCCGCCGGTGCGCTGTACCTGGGCGAGGCCGTCAGCCTGCAGACCCTGGCCGGCGCCGCGGTGGTGCTGGCCGGCACGGCGTTGTCGCTGGGGTTGTGGCCGGGGCGGGTGGGGGAAGCGGTGGTCGAGGCGGCGCCGGTGGCGCCCGAGGGGAGCCGGGCGGGGGGTGGGCGCGAGCGGCCGTGAGGAAAGCCCGAGGTCGACCTGCGAAGCACGCCCAATGAGGCGCCAGTAGGCCGAAGTGACCTCTTCCATGGACCCGAATGGTCGCGAGACGCACTACTTGAGGTTACCCTGGCGGCACTGCGGTGCTGTATGACCTCGCCGACCCGGGTTACGATGCTGGGACTCGCGTTAATCGGGAGTAAGAAAACAGCCTGTCAGATGAGCGCAGGGTCCTCGGCGCACAAGATGTGCCCACCCTGCCACTCGTCTTCGATCGTCCCTGAAAGCGTCAGCGGGCCAGGAGTCGACGTACCAACTTGTTCACGAGTCCGATCTCGTGAACGCGACACTCCCAGACAGTCTCGACGAACCAACCCAGGCGCCGCAAGTCACGGCGTTTCTTCGCGTCGCGGCGCTTGTTATCGGCGATCTTCTTCTCCCAGTAGTCGCTATTCGTCTTCGACTTGATCGAGCCATGTGGGCAGCGATGCCCGTGCCAGAAGCAACCATGTACGAAGACGACGCTGCGGCGCCTCGGCAAGACAATGTCCGGCGTTCCCGGCAACGTCTTGACGTGCAATCGATAGCGCAAGCCTGCCGCATGGAGGTGTCGTCTTACTGCGATCTCAGGCGCCGTATCCTTTCGCCCGACTGATCGCATCAAGCGGCTATGAGGCAACGGGGAGGGAACTGACATGAGGGGACCAGCGATTCTGGCGAGAACGATGAGCGTCGCGAGTGCCCGCGGCCAGGGCGCATCTTGGCAATATCACTCCCGCAGCGACAACCATTCGAAGGTTGCTTGCTGGACGCTGCTGTTCGACCTCCTCATCGAGTGCGACGCACTGCGCCATGCGGCTGAGCGCGGGCGCATCGGGTTCGGCATCAACCATGTCATGGTAGGACAGATCAATAAGACGCTGGATCTGGTGGTGTCGATCGTCCCGCCGGAACGATCAGTAGCGCGCCGACGCACGTTCCGCGACATCGCGGGCGAACTCAGAGTCGTGCTCGACAACGATGATGTCCAGAGGTTGGACGATCTTCCCGTGATCGTTGAGGACCACAGAACCGACGTATCTGAAGTGGCCATTGCGCTGGAAGCCAAGGCATGCATGACTGAGCATGTGAAGTCACTCCCGCGCCTGCACGCCGAAATTCTGGCGACTGGCTACCTAGCTCGTAAGGCCTCACCGCGAAGCATTACCGTTTCCTACTCGCTGGTGAACGCCGCAAGAGAGTTCGTCACACCGAGCGCCAGCGCATCCAGAATCAACCGCCACAGGCAACCGGACGACACTCGGCGAGTGATTGACATGATTCGCAATGCCGTACCCACGTTCAGCGACGCACGTGACTATGGCTACGACGTGGTGGGTATTACCGTTGTGGAGTGTCGTAACGACGGGTCACCGGTCCGCGTGATCGATGATCCAACGACTGCGCCAGCGCGCACCGACCGGACACACTACGAGCGGATGGTCCGCAGCATTTGCTCCGAATTCCGCGGACGCTTCCCGCGCTGATCAGAGAGAAACCAAGTCCAGTTCGACCTGAGCTGGACTTGGGACGTCGGCCAAAGAACCGCCAACTGCAGTCAGGTGACGCTCGACCGCGTCGATGAAGCCTGGCTCGAAACGCAACCTTGCGCGTCGAGTCCGTCCAAGGAACCCCGCTGTCGCCTTTGCGCTGAGCAGTACCGGCTCGTCAAAACGCAAGAAGTCCGCCAGCGGAGGCGGCCGGCGCCCGACTGGATCCACACCGATGTCGACGGCAAATCGTTTTCGCCCATCGAAGCGTGCGGCGCGGGGCGCCTTTCCGATCGCGGGGAACAGTCGATCTCGATTGCCGGCGTATCGGCCTGGTGTCGTCAGGCGATGTCCGATCCATTCAGCTACTGGAGCGCTTACGGCGCTCCCCACAAGCCCCCAGCGGGCCGACGGTGGGGCGACAGACTGCGCTGGATCCGTCCAATCCGGCTCGAATCCTTGAAGCTGCTCACCCGCACGGATCCCCAACTTCAAAATGCGTCCATCGGGCATGAGCACTGCCGGTGGCGAGGCGATTCCAATGGTGCTGCCGTTCTTCAATGTCGGAACAGCATCAACGGCCCACCCCAAACCACCGAGACCCTCCGTCCAATAGAAGCCGTGGGCCCGCGCGCCAAGGGCCGTCTTGGGCCTTTCGACGGCTACATCGTCGACCAACAGAACATCCGCCGGGTCCAGCACACGCGACGCAACCAGAAAGACGCGTTCTCGGCGCTGCGCCAAGCCAAAGCCCCAGCTATCGACAACTCGGTAGGCCCAACGATAGCCGCGCCTTTCGAACTCGGCGACGATGGAGCGTATCGCGCTACCTCCGTCGAGCTGAAGCATGAAGGGCACGTTCTCAACGACGACGGTGGGCACACGTCGGCGGGAAAGCAGCCTAAAGACTTCAGCAACCAGCCCGGAGCGGTCACCGCCAATCCCCGCCGTCCGTCCCGCCTGGCTCAAGTCTTGGCAGGGGAAGCCCGCGCAGACCAACTCCACGGATGCGGGCAACGAGCGCAATCGCTTGATGTCATCGCGGTACTCGACGCTTGGAAAGCGAGCCCTCAACACTGCCTCCGAGGTGGGCAGCACGTCGCAGACGAGTTCCGTTACGTGACCGGCGCGGTGCAGTCCAAGTTCAAAGCCCCCTATGCCTGCAAACAGTCCGGCGACTCTCATATGTACATTTATACAGTATTCAGAAGTTGACGGTCAATACAAGGTTGGGCGCCGCGTCGAAGATCGTCACACGTCGATATTCGCCGCCCTCAGCGCATTCGTCTCGATGAAGTCGCGCCGCGGCTCGACCTCGTCGCCCATCAGCATCGTGAACACGCGGTCGGCCTCGATGGCGTCGTCGATCTGCACGCGCAGCAGGCGGCGCACGGCGGGGTCCATCGTGGTCTCCCACAGCTGCCCGGGGTTCATCTCGCCCAGGCCCTTGTAGCGCTGGCGCGCCACGCTGGACTCGGCCTGCTGCATCAGCCAGGCCATCGCGGCGCGGAAGTCGTCGACCTTCTGCTCCTTGCGCCGCTCGCCCTCGCCGCGGCGCACCACGGCGCCGGCGCCCAGCAGGCCCTTGAACGTCAGGCCGGCCTGGCTCAGCGCCTCGTAGTCGGCGCCGTGCACGAAGTCGGCGGTGATCACGCTGGCCTTCACGTTGCCGTGGTGGCGCCGGCTGACGCGCAGCTGGTGCTTGTCGGTGCGCGCGTCGACTTCGGCGGCCACCTCGGCGTCGTGCAGCGCGGCCTGCAGCGCGGCGGCGCTGGCCTCGGCGTCGGCGGCGGTGTCCAGGTTCAGCGTCAGGCCGTCGGCGATGGCGCGCAGCGCCTCGACGTCCATCCAGTTGGCCAGGCGGCCGATCACGTTGTTGGCCACCACGTAGCGGCGCGCCAGGTCTTCCAGCGCGCTGCCGCCGATCTCGGGGCGGCCGTCGCCGGGGTCCACCGCGGCGCCTTCCAGCGCCACCTTCAGCAGGTACGCGTCGAGCTCGTGGGCGTCCTTCAGGTACTGCTCGGTCTTGCCGTGCTTGACCTTGTACAGCGGCGGCTGCGCGATGTAGATGTGCCCGCGCTCGACCAGCTCGGGCATCTGGCGGTAGAAGAAGGTCAGCAGCAGGGTGCGGATGTGGGCGCCGTCGACGTCGGCGTCGGTCATGATGATGATGCGGTGGTAGCGCAGCTTGTCGGGGTTGAAGTCGTCCCCGCCCATGCCCTTGCCGATGCCGGTGCCCAGCGCGGCGATCAGCGTCAGGATCTCGTTGCTGGTCAGCAGCTTCTCGTAGCGCGCCTTCTCGACGTTGAGGATCTTGCCGCGCAGCGGCAGGATCGCCTGGAACTTGCGGTCGCGGCCCTGCTTGGCGCTGCCGCCGGCGCTGTCACCCTCGACGATGTAGATCTCGCACAGCGCCGGGTCCTTCTCCTGGCAGTCGGCGAGCTTGCCGGGCAGGCCCAGCCCGTCGAGCACGCCCTTGCGGCGCGTCATCTCGCGCGCCTTGCGCGCCGCCTCGCGCGCCTTCGCGGCCTCGACGATCTTGCCGCACACGATCTTCGCGTCGGTGGGGTTCTCGAGCAGCCACTCGCCCAGCTTGCCGGCCACCACCTCCTCCACCGGGCCGCGCACCTCGCTGCTGACCAGCTTGTCCTTGGTCTGGCTGCTGAACTTGGGCTCGGGCACCTTCACGCTGATCACGCAGGCCAGGCCCTCGCGCATGTCGTCGCCGCTGATCTCGACCTTGGCCTTCTTGGCCAGCTCGTTGTCGTCGATGTACTTGTTGATCACGCGCGTCATCGCCGCGCGCAGGCCGGTGAGGTGCGTGCCGCCGTCGCGCTGCGGGATGTTGTTGGTGAAGCACAGCACGCTCTCGCTGTAGCCGTCGTTCCACTGCATCGCCACTTCGACGCCGATGTCGGTGTTCTGCTCGCTCATCTTGCTGCCCACGGCGTGGAAGATGTTCGGGTGCAGCACCTTCTTGCCGGCGTTGATGAACTCGACGAAGCCCTTCACGCCACCGGCGTAGGCGAAGTTGTCCTCCTTCTGCGTGCGCTCGTCGACCAGGCGGATCTTCACGCCGTTGTTCAGGAAGCTCAGCTCGCGCAGCCGCTTGGCGAGGATGTCGTAGTGGAAGTCGGCGTTGCTCTGGAAGATCTCGTCGTCGGGCAGGAAGTGCACCTCGGTGCCGCGCTTCTCGGTGTCGCCGATGACCTTCATCGGGCTGACCTCGAAGCCGCCGCGCTGCTCGATGACGCGGTCCTGCGGCACGCCCCGGCGGAACTCCAGGTAGTGCACCTTGCCGTCGCGGCGCACCGTCAGGCGCAGCCACTTGGAGAGCGCGTTGACGCAGCTCACGCCCACGCCGTGCAGGCCGCCCGAGACCTTGTAGCTGTTCTGGTTGAACTTGCCGCCGGCGTGCAGCTCGGTGAGGGCGATCTCGGCCGCCGAGCGCTTGGGCTCGTGCTTGTCGTCCATCTTCACGCCGGTGGGGATGCCGCGGCCGTTGTCGATGACGCTGATGCTGTTGTCGCTGTGGATGGTGACGATGATGTCGTCGCAGTGGCCGGCCAGCGCCTCGTCGATGCTGTTGTCGACCACCTCGAACACCAGGTGGTGCAGCCCGGTGCCGTCGGACGTGTCGCCGATGTACATGCCCGGGCGCTTGCGCACCGCCTCCAGCCCTTCGAGGATCTGGATGCTGGCTTCGCCGTAGCCGGTATCGACGGGTTTCGGATTGGGACTCTGGGCGTCGGTCATGAGGAGTATTCCGATGGCCGCGCAGCGGCCCGGGCGTCAATCTGGCGGGAACCCCCGCTTGGCGGGGGGCAGGGGGTGCCCAAGGAACGGCAGCATGCCGATCGCATCTGAGCCGCTGCGCGGCTCAGATGCGCATCGGCATCACGACGTACTTGAAGCCGGCGCGCTCGGGCACGGTGATCAGCGCGCTGGCGTTGGCGTCCTGCAACTCGACCTTGACCATCTCGGCGTCGATGTTGGCCAGCGCGTCGATCAGGTAGGTCACGTTGAAGCCGATCTCGATCGCGTCGCCGCCGTAGTCGATCTCGAGCTCCTCCTTGGCCTCCTCCTGCTCGGCGTTGCTCGACGCGATGCGCAGCACGCCGGGCTCGACGTTCAGGCGCACGCCCTTGAACTTCTCGCTGGTCAGGATGGCCGCGCGCTGCAGGCTGGCCAGCAGCGGCGCGCGGCCCAGCGTGACCGCGTTCTTGTGGTTCTTCGGGATCACGCGGTTGTAGTCGGGGAACTTGCCCTCGACCAGCTTGGTGACGAACTCCATGCCCGAGAACTGGAACTTGGCCTGGTTGTTGGCGAAGCGCATCTCGATGGGCGTGTCCTCGTCGCGCAGCAGGCGCTGCAGTTCGAGCACGGTCTTGCGCGGCAGGATCACCTCCTGCTTGGGGATCTCGCCGTCGAGCGTGGCCTGCGCCAGCGCGAGGCGGTGGCCGTCGGTGGCCACCAGCGTCAGCGCCCTGCCCTCGGCGACGAACAGGATGCCGTTGAGGTAGTAGCGGATGTCGTGCACCGCCATCGCGAAGTGCACCTGGTTGATCAGCCCCTTCAGCGTGGCCTGCGGCACCGAGAACGCGGGCCCGAAGTCGGCCGACTCGTTGACCAGCGGGAAGTCGTCGGCCGGCAGTGTCTGCAGCGTGAAGCGGCTCTTGCCGCCCTGCAACGTGAGCTTGCTCTGGTTCGACGACAGCGACACCGTCTGGTCGCCCGGCAGCGAGCGCAGGATGTCGATCAGCTTGCGCGCGCCCACCGTGGTGGCGAAGCTGCCGGCGTCGCCGCCGAGTTCGGCGCGCGTGCGCACCTGGATCTCGAGGTCGCTGGTGGTGAACTCGATCGTCGGGCCGTCCTTGCGCAGCAGCACGTTGGCCAGGATCGGCAGCGTGTGGCGCCGCTCGACGATGCCTGCGACCGCCTGCAGCGCCGCGAGCAGTTGTTCCTGGGGCGCTTTCAAGACAATCATGTCTTCCTCTGAATCTGGTGGTTCTAGTAGAGCCCGGCGGGCGCTGTGGGCAACGCCATTTTCGCTTGTTCCGACAAGGTCTTAGGCTGGCGCGAACCCTGTGCGGCGGGGGCCTGGTTGGCGCGCGTCGAAGCGACAACAACTTCGGCTCGCGCGCTGTGCCTGTGGATGACCTGCCGGTTGTTCCTTGTTTGTCCCCAGCCTTCGCCGGGCTCCCTCAGCCCTTGAGCGTCTGCTCCAGCACGTGCAGGTGCTGGTTCAGTTCGGTGTTCTTCTGCCGCTCGCCGCCGATCTTGCGCACCGCGTGCAGCACGGTGGTGTGGTCGCGTCCGCCGAAGCTGTCGCCGATCTCGGGCAGGCTCTTCTGCGTCATCTCCTTGGCCAGGTACATCGCGATCTGGCGTGGCCGCGCGATGCTGGCCGGGCGCTTCTTGCTGTACATGTCGGCGACCTTGATCTTGTAGAAGTCGGCCACTGTCTTCTGGATGTTCTCGATCGAGATCTGGCGGTTCTGGATCGACAGCAGGTCCTTCAGCGCCTCGCGCGCGAGCGCGATGTTGACGTCCTTCTGGCTGAAGCGCGAGTAGGCCAGCACCTTGCGCAGCGCGCCCTCGAGCTCGCGCACGTTGGCGCGCACGTTCTTGGCGATGAAGAAGGCCACGTCCTCGGGCATCTCGGCGCCCTCGGCGAGCGACTTCCTGATCAGGATGGCCACGCGCATCTCGAGCTCGGGCGGCTCGATGGCCACCGTCAGCCCGGCGTCGAAGCGGCTGGTCAGCCGCTCGTCGATGTCGACCAGCCCCTTGGGGTAGGTGTCGCTGGTCATGATGATGTGCGCGCGCTTGGCCAGCAGCGCCTCGAAGGCGTTGAAGAACTCCTCCTGGGTGCGCTCCTTGCCGGCGAAGAACTGCACGTCGTCGATCAGCAGCAGGTCCAGCGAGTGGTACTTGGCCTTCAGTTCGTCGAAGGTCTTGCGCTGGTAGTTCTTGACGACGTCGCTGATGAACTGCTCGGCGTGCAGGTACAGCACGCGCGCGTTCGGACGGTCCTTCAGCAGCGCGTTGCCCACGGCGTGGATCAGGTGCGTCTTGCCCAGCCCGACGCCGCCGTAGATGAACAGCGGGTTGTACATCTGCCCCGGCGCGCCGGCCACGTGCAGCGCGGCGGTGCGCGCCATCTGGTTGGCGCGGCCGGCGACCAGGGTGTCGAAGGTCAGCGCGGCATTCAGCCGGTGCGGCGGCAGCGCCGCCACCTGCATCGACGGTGGCGCGCCGACCTGCAGCGGCAGCGCCGCGGCCGGCGCGCCGGAGGCGCCTGCGGGCCGGGGCGCGCGCTCGGGCGCCGGCGCTGCGGCGGCGCTGCGTGCCAGCAGCCCTAGTTCGAGCTGCACCGGCTTGCCGGCGATCTCGCTGAGCACGCCCTCGATGCGCGCGCCGTACTGCGAACGGATCCAGTCGAGCTTGAAGCGGTTGGGCACGCTGACGCTGGCCACGGCCTTGTCGCCGCGGTCGCTGATCTCGGCCGGCGGCAGCGGGCGGATCCAGGTGTTGAACTGCTGCTCGGGCAGTTCGGCAGCCAGACGCTCGCAACCGCGCTGCCAGAGATCGACGTGGGATTCGGTGTCCAAGACAGGGCGCTTCGTTGTGGAGAACTGGGTCGGCGAGCGCGCGGATTGTAGTCGCGACGAAACCGCGCGAGCGCGGTTATCCACAGTTGGCGGACCCGGGTCAAACCCCGATTCAGGTCGGCCTTGGCGCACCGTGGTTTGACCGTCGTCGGCGTTTTTGCTGTAATGCGCGGTTTCCCGAAGGCGGCCGGAAGGGTTCGTTGCGGCCGCGGCCGGGTGGTCCCGGGGGGGCGTCGACGCGCGCCCGGGAGCATCCGAAGGCGACCGGGCGGCCCCGGGGCACGCGCCAGGCGTGCCCAGGCGGGTACGCGACCGGCCGGCCGGCCGGCGAGGGCAGGCATTCCGCAGCGAAGGATCGAGAACATGAAACGCACCTACCAACCGTCGAAGATCCGCCGTGCGCGCACGCACGGCTTCCTCGTGCGCATGAAGACGCGTGGCGGCCGCAAGGTCATCAACGCGCGTCGCGCCAAGGGCCGCAAGCGCATCGCGCTGTAACACCCGCGGCGCGCCGCATGCTCGCGCGCCTCGTCCACAGTGCCGACTTCCAGCGCGTGCTCGCGACCGCACCGCGTGCGCGAAGTGCTCACTTCGCCGCACATCACCTGCCGGCATGGCCGATGGGCGGGCGCGACGCCGCGACAGAGCCCACGGCGACGAAGTTGTCCACAGGTCTGTCTGAACAATTCGACGCATCTGTGGACAACCGCCGTCCGTCGGACCACTGGGTGGGCTTCGTGATCCCGAAGCGCCTGGCGCGCCGTTCGGTGACGCGCCAGTTGATCAAGCGCCAGATGCGCGAAGCGCTGCGCCGGCACCTGACCCGCCTGCCGGGCGGGTTGTGGGTGCTGCGGCTGCGCGCCGGCTTCGACCGCGCGCAGTTCCGCTCGGCGGGGTCGGGCGCGCTGCGTGGCGCGGCGCGCGTCGAGCTCGACGCGCTGCTCGCCGCGGCGGCGCGCCGCCAAGGCTAGACCGCCGACGATGTCGCCGCGTCACTGGCCACGCCAAGTGCTGGTCGCGCTCGTGCGCGGCTACCGGCTGCTGCTCAGCCCGTGGCTGGGCAGTTCGTGCCGCTTCGAGCCGACCTGCTCGGCGTACGCGCTCGAGGCGCTGCAGCGCCACGGCGCCGCGGCCGGCACCTACCTGAGCGCGGCGCGCATCCTGCGCTGCCACCCCTGGTGCGCCGGCGGCTGCGACCCGGTGCCCGACGTGCCGCCGCGGCTGTTCCGCCACCTGCAGTCCCCCGAATTCCGAAAGACGCCATGACGGATATCCGCCGCACCCTGCTGTGGGTGGTGTTCACGATGTCGCTCGTCCTGCTGTGGGACGCGTGGAACAAGCACACCGGCCAGCCGTCGATCTTCGGCGGCGCGCCGCCGCGTCCGGCGGTGACCGCCTCGGCGCCCGAGGGCGGGGCCGCTTCGGCGCCGGGCGTGCCGGCGCCGGCGGCCACGTCGCCCGCGGCATCGCCCGCCGCCGCGCCGGCGGCAGCCGGCGCGCTGCCGGGCGCGGGCGCGGCGGCGCAGGCGAGCGAGCGCGTCGAAGTGACCACCGACCGGATCAAGGCCACGTTCGACACCAAGGGCGGCGACCTGGTGCGCCTGGAACTGCTGGCGCACCGCGACCAGGTCGAACCGTCGCGCAACGTCGTGCTGTTCGACCAGAGCAGCCAGCGCGTGTACCTGGCGCAGACCGGCATGATCAGCGCGCGCGCCGGCGCCGCGCTGCCGAACCACCTGACGCCGATGACGCTGGTGTCGGGCGAGCGCGAACTGGCCGCGGGCCGCGACAAGCTCGAACTGCGCTTCGAGACGCCCGACGCGGGCGGCAGCAAGCTGGTGAAGACCTACACGCTCGAGCGCGGCAAGTACACGCTGGGCGTGCGCCACGAGCTGCTCAACACCTCGGACGCGCCGATCGAGCCGCAGCTGTACCTGCAACTGGTGCGCGACGGCAACAAGCCGCCGGGCGAGTCGTCGCTGTACTTCACGTTCACCGGGCCGGCGCTGTACACCGACGCGAACAAGTTCCAGAAGATCGACTTCGGCGACATCGCCAAGGGTGCCAAGCACGACCGCGGTGCCGACGACGGCTGGATCGCGATGGTGCAGCACTACTTCGCGTCGGCCTGGCTCGTGCCGCCGGGGCAGGCGCGCGAGTTCCGCACCGCGAAGATCGGCGACAACCTGTACTCGATCGCGATGGTGCTGCCGCTGGGCGAGGTCGCGCCGGGCCAGAGCAAGGTGCACGAGGCGACGCTGTTCGCCGGCCCGCAGGAGGAGCGCGAGCTGGCCGCGCTGGCGCCGGGGCTGGACCTGGTGAAGGACTACGGCTGGTTCACGATCCTGTCCAAGCCGCTGTTCTGGCTGCTGTACGAACTCAACGCGCTGATCGGCAACTGGGGCTGGGCGATCGTCGCGCTGGTGGTGCTGCTGAAGATCGCGTTCTACTGGCTCAACGCCAGCGCCTACCGCAGCATGGCGAAGATGAAGGCCGTGAACCCGCGCGTGATGGCAATGCGCGAGCGGCTGAAGGACAAGCCGCAGCTGATGCAGCAGGAGATGATGAAGCTGTACCGCGAGGAGAAGGTCAACCCGCTCGGCGGGTGCCTGCCGATCCTGGTGCAGATGCCGTTCTTCATCGCGCTGTACTGGGTGCTGCTGTCGAGCGTGGAGATGCGCAACGCGCCGTGGATCGGCTGGATCCGCGACCTGTCGGCGATCGACCCGTACTTCATCCTGCCGCTGCTGATGACCGCGTCGACGCTGTTCCAGACCTGGCTGAACCCGACGCCGCCCGACCCGGTGCAGGCGAAGATGATGTGGATCATGCCGCTGATGTTCAGCGTGATGTTCTTCTTCTTCCCCGCCGGGCTGGTGCTGTACTGGCTGACGAACAACATCCTGTCGATCGCACAGCAGTGGTGGATCAACAAGCGCCTGGGCGTGATGAAGTGATCGCCGCCGCGCGGCGCCGCTGAGACGAAGCCCCGCCCGCGCGGGGCTTCGTGCTTTTCGGCACGCCATGCCCGGGTCGGGGGGTGCAACGCGGCGCTGCGCCTGCCGACAATGGGGCTGCGGGGCAGACCCGGCAATCGCCGGCTCGGGAGCGGCAGCCAGCGGCGGCACACGCCGCCCGCGCTCCCCCCGCGCCACACACCCCCCGGCATCGGCGGCGCGACAATGCGCCGCCGATGCTGCCGCGCCTTTCGGACCCGATCGTCGCCATCGCCACCGCGCCGGGCCGCGGCGCGGTGGGCATCGTGCGCGTGTCAGGGCGCGACCTCGCGCCGCTGATCGACGCGCTGTGCGCGCGCTCGCTGCGAGCGCGCCACGCGCACCACGGCCCGTTCCTCGACACGCGCGGCCACCCGATCGACCAGGGTCTGGCGCTGCACTTCCCGGCGCCGGCCAGCTACACCGGCGAGGACGTGCTCGAGCTGCAGGCGCACGGCGGTCCGGTGGTGCTGCAGCTGCTGCTGGCGCGCTGCCTGGAGGCTGCCGCCGAGACGGACCCCGCCACCGGCCGCGAAAGGCTGCCGGGGCTGCGCGTGGCCCAACCGGGCGAATTCACGCAGCGCGCGTTCCTCAACGGCAAGCTCGACCTGGCGCAGGCCGAGGCGGTGGCCGATCTGATCGACGCCAGCACCGAGGCGGCGGCGCGCTCGGCAGGCGAGTCGCTGGCCGGCGCGTTGTCGCGCGAGGTCGAGACGCTGCGCGAGCGCATCGTGCAGTTGCGCATGCTGGTCGAGGCGACGCTGGACTTCCCGGAGGAGGACATCGACTTCCTGCGCCAGGCCGACGCCGACGGTCAGCTGCGCGCGATCGACGACGCGCTGGCCGGCGTGCTCGACCGCGCGCAGCAGGGCGCGCTGCTGCGCGAGGGCATCAAGGTGGTGCTGGCGGGGCAGCCGAACGTGGGCAAGAGCTCGCTGCTCAACGCGCTGGCCGGCGCCGAACTGGCGATCGTTACGCCGATCCCGGGCACGACGCGCGACAAGGTGAGCCAGACGATCCAGATCGAGGGCGTGCCGCTGCACGTGATCGACACCGCCGGGCTGCGCGGCGACGCGCAGGTGGCCGACGAGGTCGAGCGCATCGGCGTGGCGCGCAGCTGGCAGGCCATCGCCGAGGCCGACGCGGTGCTGTTCCTGCACGACCTGACGCGCCGCGGCGAGCCCGCCTACGACGCCGCCGAGGCCGAGATCGCTGCGCGGCTGGGGCTCGGCGACGCGCAGGCTGCGCCGCGCGTGCTGCACGTGTACAACAAGGTCGACGCGGCGCGCGCGCCGGCGCTGCCGGCCGACGCGGTCGTGCTGTCGGCACGGCGCGGCGACGGGCTCGACGCGCTGCGCCGCGCGCTGCTCGAGCGCGTGGGCTGGCACGCGGTGCCCGAGGGGCGTTTCATCGCGCGCGCGCGCCACGTGCACGCGCTGCGCCGCACCGCGGCGCACCTGGCGCGCGCCGGCGAGCACCTGCGCAGCGCCGACCCGGCGCTGGACCTGTTCGCCGAGGAACTGCGGCTGGCGCACGAGGCGCTGGGCGAGATCACCGGGCGCATGACCGCCGACGAACTGCTCGGGGAGATCTTCAGCCGGTTCTGCATAGGCAAGTGAACCACCGCGCCGCCGTTAGCATCGCGCAAACGCAGGAGTGACGATGAATCGAACGGGCCGAGGATGGTCGGGATGGTGCGCGGTGATAGCGGCGGCAGCGTTGCTGGGCGGCTGCGGCATCACCGGCTTCGAGTGGATCAACCGCCAGCCGGCACAGGAGCTCGCGCGGCAGGCACAGCCCGAGGGCACGCTGTACAGCGGCTGGCGCGTGTTCCAGCAGCGTTGCGCCGCCTGCCACGGCGCCCCCGCCACCGGCGGCGAGCGCGCGCCCGACCTGCTGCCGCGCGTGCGCGAACTCGGGCCGCAACGTTTCGTCGACCTGGTGCTGCGCCGCTACGACTGGGACCTGCCCGGCGGCGCGCGCGACACGCGCGCCGACGAGGTGCTGACGCGCGCGAAGGGCGCGGTGTCGATGCCGGCGTGGCAGGGCGAGCCGGTGGTCAGCGCGCACATCATGGACCTGTACGCCTACCTGTCGGCGCGCGCCGAAGGCCGGCAGGGGCCGGGGCGGCCGGCGCCGTAGCCGGCGTGCGCGGCGCCCGCGCCGCGGCGTTCAGTGCCCGGCGAAGTCGACCAGCGTGAACACCGCCAGCCCGGCCTCGCGCAGCCGGCGCGAGCCGCCGAGTTCGGGCAGGTCGACGATCGCGGCGCCTTCGACGACCTGCGCGCCGAGCCGCTCGAGCAGGCGCTTGCCCGCGCCCATCGTGCCGCCGGTGGCGATCAGGTCGTCGATCAGCACGACGCGGTCGCCGGGTTTCACGGCGTCGGTGTGCATCTCGACGGTGGCGTTGCCGTACTCGAGCTCGTAGGTCTCGGCGACGGTGTCGAACGGCAGCTTGCCCTTCTTTCGGATCGGCACGAAGCCGACGTTCAGCTCGTAGGCGAGCACCGAGCCGATGATGAAGCCGCGCGCGTCGAGCCCGGCGACGGCGTCCGGGCGGGCGTCGAAGTAGCGGTGCACGAACTGGTCGATGAGCACGCGGAACACGCGCGGGCTCGACAGCAGCGGCGTGATGTCGCGGAACATCACGCCCGGCTCGGGCCAGTCGGGCACCGTGCGGATCGTGCGCTTGATCAGTTCGAGCGGCTCCATCGCGGGGGCGATGATAGGGCCCGCGCCGACGCCGGCTTCAACCCGGGTTGAGCCGCCCGAGCACCGACGCGCGCGGGCCGTCGCCGCGCAGCAGCAGGCCCTCGGCCGACGCGGTCGAGGTGCCGGCGAGGTCCGACAGCACGAACTGGTGCGTGACCCAGACCTCGAGCCGCCCCGCCGGCAGCGCGGCCAGCGCGGCGCGCAATTCGCCCAGCCGCCGCGCGGGTGGCCTCGTCGGCCTGACGCGGCGACGCCAGCGCATCCCACGCGTCGGCCGCACCGAAGGCCAGTATCGCGGTGTCGAGGCAGCGGCACCACGGGCTCGAGCGCACCGCCGCCGGCACCAGCGCGTGGCGGCGGAACCACGCGCCGATGCGCCGCGCCTGCGCGCGGCCCTCGTCGTTCAGGTTGCGCTGCGTCGAGCAGTCGCCGACGCGGAACTGCGGCGGGTCGAAGGTGCCCGGCGCCAGCGCGTGGCGGAACGCGACGACGAGGCCACCGTCGCGCAGCAGCGGCAACAGCGATTCGGCGGCCGCGCCGGCGACGCCGGCCAGCGGCAATGCCAGCGCCGCGGCCAGCGCCTGCCGGCGCGAGGGTCCCGGTTCAGGCCACCGGCTCGAACGCATAGCCGTTGCCCGCTGGCGTCTTGCGGCCGAACGCCGGGAACGGGAAGTGGAAGCCGCCGACCAGCGCGTTGCTCGCGGCGACGCGTGCGAGCATCTCGCGGCGCACCTTGCGCGCGGCCTCGGCGTCCATGTCGAACTGCACGGCCCAGTCGGGGTTGCGCGCGAACAGCGTCGGCACGTTGGTCAGGTCGGCGAGGTAGGTGAACACCTGGCCCGCGGAAGTCGCCTCGAACAGCGTGTGGCCCGGCGTGTGGCCGAACGCGACGATCGACGCGATGCCCGGCAGCACGGTGCGGCCGGGCTCGAACACCACCAGCTTGTCGGCGGGCATGTCGGCGAACACGCGGCGCGCGCCCTGGAACGCGCCCTTCAGGCCCTCGGGGGCCGCGGCCATCTTCGCGTCGTCCATCCAGTACGCGTGCTCGACCGACGGCACGTGCACCTTCGCGTTCGGGAAGGTCCAGCTGCCGTCGCGCTTGCGCAGGCCGTTGATGTGGTCGCCGTGGTAGTGGCTGATCAGCACCTGCGTGATGTCGCCCGGCTGCAGGCCGGCGGCGGCGAGGTTGGCGACGAACTTGCCCGCGGTCGGCGGCGCGAACTCGCCCAGCCCGGTGTCGATCAGGATGCGTTCGCTGCCGCGCACGACGACGAAGGGCGTGAACGGGATGTCGATGTAGTCGGTCGACAGGTTCTGCGACGCGAGCATGGCCTTGACCTCGCCGATCGGCGCGTTGCGCACGAATTCCTCGCCCAGCGGCCGGCGCGCGACGCCGTCGTTGACGGCGATGATCTCCATGTCGCCCACCTTCTGGCGCGCGAAGCCCGGGTCCGGCAACGTCGGCGTACCCAGGTTCGGCGCGTTCTGCGCCCACGACGGAACGAACGTGGTGACCGACCAGGCGGCCATCGCGGCGCCGGTGGCGAGGAACTGTCGGCGGTGCATGATCGAGACTCTCCGGGTTGATGTTGAACGACTCCGTATAGATCTTCGCCCGATCGACGCCGGGCCGGCTGTCGGGGCGCCGATGTCCGGCCGTCGCACGGGGTCTTCGCCGGGTTGCATCCGGGCCGTCGCGCCGCGGCGGCGTCAGCCGAGTGCGGCACACTGCGCGGCGTGCCGACCCCGCGCGTGCATCTGAACGCCCCCCTGGCCGCTGGTTCCTCGCTGGCGCTGCCCGGCGCCGCGGCGCGCCACGTGCAGGTGCTGCGCCTGCAGCCGGGCGACGCACTGACGCTGTTCGACGGCCGCGGCGGCGAGTGGAACGCGAAGGTGGCCTCGATCGGGCGATCGCAGGTCACGGTCGAAGTGATCGCTCACCATGGAATCGAGCGCGAACTGGCGCGCAAGGTGACCCTGGCGCTGGGCATGCCGGCGAACGACCGCATGGACCTGCTGGTCGAGAAGGCGAGCGAGCTGGGCGCGGCGGCGCTGCAGCCGCTGGTCACCGCACGATCGGTGCTGCGCCCGACGGGCGAGCGCGCCGAACGCCGGCGCGCGCACTGGCAGGCGGTCGCGGTGGCGGCCTGCGAGCAGTGCGGGCGCAACCGGGTGCCCGAGGTGGCGCCGGTGCGTGCGCTGCGCGACTGGCTGCGCGACCAGCCGGAGCCCGCCGCCGACGAGGCGCGCCTGCTGCTGGGCTTCGCGCCCGACGCGCGCACGCTGCCGCGCACCGCCGCGCACGCGAAGCGCCTGGTGCTGCTCAGCGGCCCCGAGGGTGGGCTGGCCGCCGACGAAGACCACGCCGCGCGCGAGCGCGGCTTCGTGCCGGTGACGCTCGGCGCGCGCGTGCTGCGTGCCGACACGGCGCCGCTGGCCGCGCTGGCGTGGCTGGCGCTGCGGGACCCCGCATGAACCGACACCTGCTGCTGCTGACGCTGGCCCAGGGGCTGTACCTGACGAACAACGTCGCCTTCATCGCGATCAACGGCCTCGTCGGCCTGGCGCTGGCGCCAGTGGCGTGGATGGCGACGCTGCCGGTGACCGGCTACGTCGCCGGCGGCGCGCTGGCCACCGGGCTGGTCGCGCGCAGCCAGCGCCGCTTCGGGCGGCGTGGGTCGTTCCAGCTCGGGCTGGTCGTCGCCTTCGTCTCGGCGGCGCTGTGCGCCTACGCGGCGACGACGCGCAACTTCTGGCTGCTCACCGCGGCGACGATGCTGGCCGGCTTCTACAACGCCAACGGCATGCTGTACCGGTTCGCCGCCGCCGAACTGGTGGGGCCGGCGTACAAGGAGAAGGCCATCTCGTGGGTGCTGGCCGGCGGCATCCTCGGCGCCGTGGTCGGCCCCAATCTCGCCAGCGCGACGCGCGAGTGGTTCGTGCAGCCGTTCGCCGGCGTCTACGTCGCTCTGATGGGGGTCGCGGTGCTCGGGCTCGCCGTGATCTCGCTGGTGCGCTTCCCGCCGCTGCCGGGCGCCGGAAGCGGCGCGCCGCAGGGGCGGACGCTGCGCGAGATCGCGCGCCAGCCGGTGTTCATCGTCGCGGTGGCGGCGTGCGCGCTGGGCTACGGCGTCATGAACCTGCTGATGGCGGCCACGCCGATCGCGATGGCGCAGTGCGCGCACCCGTTCTCGGCGGCGGCGCTGGTGCTCGAGTGGCACGTGCTGGGCATGTACGTGCCGAGCTTCTTCACCGGCAGCCTGGTCAGGCGTCTCGGCGCGCTGCCGGTCATGGCCGTCGGGCTGGCGCTGAACGTCGTGTGCGTGGCGATCGCGCTGTCGGGCGTCGAGCTGATGCACTTTCTCGCCGCGCTGTTCGCGCTCGGCGTGGGCTGGAACTTCCTGTTCATCGGCGGCACGACGCTGGCCACCGAGGCGTACCGCCCCGAGGAGCGCACCACCGCGCAGGCCGGCGTCGACTTCTGGGTCTACGCGACGATGACGCTGACCTCGTTCGGTTCGGGCGCGCTGGTCACCACCGGCGGCTGGACCTTCATGAACATCGGCACGCTGGTGCCGCTGACGCTGCTGGCCGCCGCGCTCGTCTGGCTGGCGTGGCTGCGCCGGCGCGCCGGTCGTGCGCTGGCGGCCTGACCGCGGACGGAGGGTCGCGATGCGGCACGACGAGTACCTGGCCCACGACGCCACCGCGCTGGTGGCCGCCGTCGCGCGCGGCGACGTGCGCGCCGGCGATCTGCTCGAACTGGCGCTGGCGCAACTCGCGCGCGTGCAGCCGCGCATCAACGCGGTGACGCGGCTGCTCGACGTCCAGGCGCGTGCGCAGATCGAACGCGGCGTGGCCGGGCCGCTGGCCGGCGTGCCGCTGCTGATCAAGGACGGCATCCAGGACTACGCGGGCGTGGCCACCGGCTACGGCAGCCGCGCGATGCAGCGCATCGTGCCGCGCGGGCACTCTGCGATCGTGCGCCGGCTGCTCGGCGCCGGCGCGGTGATCTTCGGCAAGACCAGCCTGCCCGAGTTCGGGCTCAAGGGGGTCACCGACCCGGCCGCGCACGGGCGCTGCAGCAACCCCTGGGACCTCGGCCGCACCCCCGGCGGCTCGAGCGGCGGCTCGGCGGCGGCCGTCGCCGCGGGCGTGCTGCCGATGGCCACCGGCAACGACGGCGGTGGCTCGCTGCGCATCCCGGCGGCGTGCTGCGGGTTGTTCGCGCTGAAGCCTTCGCGCGGGCGTGTGTCGGTCGGGCCGGCGCAGGGCGAGGCCTGGTTCGGCGCCAACGTCGACGGCGTGATCTCGCGCAGCGTGCGCGACAGCGCGCTCGCGCTCGACGTGCTCGCGGGGCCCGAGCCGGGCGACCCGTACGTCGTCGCGCCGCCGCCGGCGCCCTACGTCGAGCTGGCGCGGCGCGAGCCGCCGCGGCTGCGCATCGCGTATTCGACCGCGAGTCCGATCGGCACGCCGGTGCACGCGCAGGCGGTGGCCGCGGTGCGCCAGGCCGCGGCGCTGCTGCAGCGGCTCGGCCACGAGGTCGACGAGGCGGCACCGGCGATCGACGGCGCGGCACTCGCCAGCGACTACCTGCACGTGTACTTCGGCGCCGTGCCGGCGGTGCTGCGCTGGGCGCGCTCGCGCGGCGCGCGCGACGACGAGTTCGAGCCGCTGACGCGGGTGCTCGGCGCGCTCGGCGAAGGTGTGTCGGCCGGCACGCTGACGACCCACCTGATGCGCTGGAACGCGCACGCGCGCGCGCTCGGCGCGTTCCACCAGCGCCACGACCTGTGGCTGACACCCACGCTGGCCGGCCCGCCGATCGCGCACGGCACCGGCGACCCGCCGCCGGCGCAGGTCGCCGCGCTGATGGCGCTCGTGCGCACCGGGCTGCTGCGGCGCCTGGCCGGCAGCGTGCTGCTGCGCCGGGCGATCGACCGCATCGCACGCGAGAACCTGACGCACGTGCCGTTCACGCAGATCGCGAACCTGGCCGGCGTGCCGGCGATGAGCGTGCCGCTGCACTGGACTGCCGACGGACTGCCGCTGGGCGTGCAGTTCGTCGCCCCGTTCGGCGGCGAGGCGCTGCTGCTGCAGCTGGCCGCGCAGCTCGAGGCCGCGCAGCCCTGGTTCGACCACCTGCCATCGATGGCCCGCGCGGCGGGCTGAGCCGCGGCGGCGCGACGCGCCGCAGCGCGGGTGCGCCGGCTACGACGCCGCGCCGTCGTCGCCCGGGCCGGCGCGGTCTTGGTCGAGGCGCTGCATGTTCTCGAGCATCTTCAGCAGGTAGTGCAGCGTGTGGGTGACGTCGTTGATCGAGAAGTCGCCGAGGATCTGCTCGTAGTAGGCGCGGATCTTCGGCCGCGCCAGTTCGTGCCAGACGTGGCGACCCGACGCGGTCATCGTGACGACGCGCGAGCGGCGGTCGTGCGGGTCGGCGGCAACCGCCACGTGGCCGTCGCGCTCCATGCGGCCGATGAGCCCGGAGAGGTTCTGCCGGCTCACCATCAGGTAGCGGGCCAGGTCGCCGATGCTCATGCCGGCGCCGGCCTGGTCGCGCGACAGCGCCCCCAGCACGGCCCACTGCTGTGTCGTCAGGCCCTCGGCCTCGACGGCGCGAGAGCCGGTTTTATGCAACATATTGGCGCATTGGTACAGCCTGAAGAACAGACGGTTGGCGAGCTCCATCTTCGCATCACTCACCTGGAGATTAGGGTTAACCATGATCTGTAGATCCGGAATTCTGCTTGCACCAGTGTCTTCGCTCGCGTACTATTACGTCAATATGTTGACCTATTAATCGGCTTCTGCAACATCGAAACCCCTGGCAACGCAACTTTCGAGAGGAACATGATGCAACGCTTCCAGGACAAGACCGTGATCGTCACCGGAGGCGGCGGCGGGATCGGCAGCGCCACCTGCCGGCGCTTCGCCGCCGAGGGCGCGCAGGTGGCGGTGCTCGACCTGAACCTGCAGGCGTGCGAGAAGGTGGCCGCCGAGATCCGTGACGCCGGGGGTCGCGCCCAGGCGTGGCGCTGCGACATCACCGACCGCGCCGAGGTCGACGCGGCGGTCGCGGCCACCGAGGCGGCGCTCGGGCCGATCGACGTGCTGGTCAACAACGCCGGCTGGGACGTCTTCTTGCCCTTCACGAAGACCGCGCCGCCGCAGTGGGACAAGCTGATCGCGATCAACCTGATCGGCGCGCTGCACATGCACCACGCCGTGCTCCCGGGCATGGTGACGCGCAATGCAGGCCGCATCGTCAACATCTCGTCGGACGCGGCCCGCGTGGGCTCGTCGGGCGAGGCGGTGTACGCGGCGTGCAAGGGCGGGCTGGTGTCGTTTTCGAAGACCATCGCCCGCGAGCACGCGCGCCACGGCATCACCGTCAACGTCGTGTGTCCCGGAGTCACCGACACCCCGCTGTTCGCCGAATACAAGGCCGGCGCGGCGAACCCCGAGAAGCTGGTCGAGGCGTTCACGCGGTCGATCCCGCTGGGGCGCATTGGCCGGCCCGACGACCTGCCGGGCGCGATCCTGTTCTTCGCCAGCGACGACGCCGCCTTCGTCACCGGTCAGGTGTTGAGCGTCTCGGGCGGGCTGACGATGAACGGCTGACGACGCGCATCGCGGCCAGTCGCATGTCGCTGCGAGCGGCGTGACGGCCACCAAGGCGCCCGCGCGCAGCTCGGGCGTGGCAACGATCCACTGGAGGCACTGACCATGAACTTCGAAGACATCCTGTACGAGATCCGCAACGGCGTGGCCTGGATCACCATCAACCGCCCGGACAAGTTGAACGCGTTCCGCGGCACCACCTGCGACGAGCTGATCAAGGCGCTGAACAAGGCCGGCTACGACCGCGGCGTCGGCTGCATCGTGCTCGCCGGCGCCGGCGACCGCGCCTTCTGCACCGGCGGCGACCAGTCGGCGCACGACGGCAACTACGACGGCCGCGGCACCATCGGCCTGCCGATGGAGGAACTGCACACCGCGATCCGCGACGTGCCCAAGCCGGTCATCGCGCGTGTGCAGGGCTACGCGATCGGCGGCGGCAACGTGCTGGCCACGATCTGCGACCTGACGATCTGCTCCGAGAAGGCGGTCTTCGGCCAGGTCGGCCCGAAGATGGGGTCGGTCGACCCCGGCTACGGCACCGCCTTCCTGGCGCGCGTGGTCGGCGAGAAGAAGGCGCGCGAGATCTGGTACCTGAACAAGCGCTACTCCGGCGCCGAAGCGGTGGCGATGGGGCTGGCCAACGTGTGCGTGCCGCACGAGCAGCTCGACGCGACCGTGCAGGAGTGGGCCGAGACGATCTGCGAACGCAGCCCGACCGCGATCGCGATCGCCAAGCGCAGCTTCAACATGGACACCGCGCACCAGAGCGGCATCGCCGGCATGGGCATGTACGCGCTGAAGCTGTTCTACGACACCGACGAGTCGCGCGAGGGCGTGGCCGCGCTGAAGGAAAAGCGCAAGCCCGAGTTCCGCAAGTACGCGAAGTAGGGCCCGGCGGGGCCCCCGGCCCGCCCGCCCTGTCGATCGGAGATCGAATCATGCAGACCGACCATGCCAGCCCGCCGGGCGCCGTGTGGCGGCCGGACGACCGCACCGTGGAAGATGCGAACCTGACGCGCTTCCTGCGCGCGCTCGGGGTCGCGAGCTTCGAGGCGCTCAACGAGCGCGCGGCTGCCGACCCGGCGTGGTTCCACGACGCGCTGATCCGTTTCCTGGACTACCGCTTCGACCGCCCCTACGAGCGGGTGCTGGACCTGAGCGAAGGCCTGCCGTTCGCGCGATGGTGCGTCGGCGGCGTGACCAACGTGGTGCTCAACGCCCTCGACCGGCACCGCGGCACGGCACGCTACGCGCAGCCGGCGCTGGTGTGGGAGGGCGAGGACGGCACGGTCAGCACCTGGACCTTCGCCGACCTCGACGGCCAGACCTGCCGCCTTGCCTGGGGGCTGCGCCGCCTGGGGCTGGGTCGCGGCGACGTGGTCGGCATGTATCTGCCCAACCTGCCGCATGCAGCGGCGGCGATGCTGGCGGTGGCGAAGATCGGCGCGATCGTGCTGCCGATGTTCTCGGGCTTCGGCGCCGACGCGATCGCGCAGCGGCTCGCCGACGGGAACGCGACGGCACTGATCACCGTCGACGGGTCGCTGCGCCGCGGCAGGCCGGTCGGTGCCAAGTCGGTCGCCGACGAGGCGCTCGCGCATTGCCCCGGCGTGCGCCACGTCGTGGTGCTGAAGCACCTGGACGCGCCGCACGCCTGGCTCGAAGGCCGCGACCACTGGTGGCACGAACTCGCCGCCGGCGCGCCCGGCGACGCCGCCGCGGTGCCCACCGAGCCGATGCCGGCCGACGACCCGTTCCTGCTGATGTTCACGTCGGGCACCAGCGGCAAGCCCAAGGGCGTGGTGCACTCGCACTGCGGCTTTCCGGTGAAGACGGCACTGGACCTGGCGATCTGCATGGACCTGAAGCCCGACGACCGTTTCCTCTGGATGTCGGACATGGGCTGGCTGGTCGGGCCGATCCTGGTCTTCGGCGGTCTGCTGGTCGGCGCGACGGTCGTGCTCGCCGAAGGCGCGCCCAACTACCCCGAGCCCGACCGACTGTGGCGACTGGTCGAACGCCACCGCGTCAGCTACCTCGGTCTCGCGCCGACGGTGGCGCGGCTGTCGATGTCGCTGCCCGAAGCCGCGCTGGCCGAGCGCGACCTGGGCTCGCTGCGCGTCATCGTCTCCACCGGCGAACCGTGGACGCCCGAGGCCTGGCGCTGGACCTTCGAGCGCATCGGCCGGGGTCGCGTGCCGCTGCTGAACTACTCCGGGGGCACCGAGATCGGCGGCATCCTCACCGGCACGGTGATCCATCCGCTCAAGTCCTGCGCTTTCGCCGGCGCGGTGCCGGGCACCGGCGCCGATGTGGTCGACGCCGACGGGAACCCGGTCGGCCCGGGCGTCACCGGCGAGTTGGTGATGCGCACACCCAGCATCGGGCTGACGCGCGGGCTGTGGCACGACCGCGAGCGTTACTTGCAGGGCTACTGGTCGCGCATGCCGAACCTGTGGGTGCACGGCGACTTCGCCAGCCGCGACGCCGACGGCATGTGGTACGTGCACGGACGCAGCGACGACACGCTGAAGATCGCCGGCAAACGCACCGGGCCGGCCGAGATCGAGGCGCTGCTGATGGGCACCGGGTTGCTGCTCGACGCCGCCGTCGTCGGCATGCCCGATCCGGTCAAGGGCACCGCCGTGGTCTGCGTGTGCGTGCCGCGGCCGGGCGTCGACGAGGCGGCCGCGGTGAAGGCGCTGTCGTCCGCCGTGGTCACCGGACTCGGCGGCCCGTTCAAGCCGGCCGAGGTTGTGCTCGTGCCCGACCTGCCGCGCACCCGCAACATGAAGGTGATGCGACGCGTCGTGCGGGCGGCCTGGCTCGGCGAGTCGCCGGGCGACCTCAGCACGCTCGTCAATCCCGAGGCGGTCGAGGCGATCCGCGCGGCGCGGCGCCGATGACCCCGTTTGCCCCCCGGCCGCGCTCGCTCATCGGCGGGCCGGTGAACCCCCACCTTGTCGTCGGCCGACGGCCGACATCGCAGAGACACCCATGACCCCGATCCCTTCCCAGCCCATGCCCAAGCTCTCGCGCCGTTCGCTGGCGCGTTCACTGGCCGCCGGCGCGGTCGCGATCCTCGCGGCAGCGACCGTGCCCGCCGCGGCGCAGAGCGCGGCCTGGCCATCCGAACCGGTGCGCCTGGTGGTGGGCTTCGCCCCGGGTGGCGGCACCGACGTGATGGCCCGCGCCCTGGCGCAGGCGCTCGGCGAGTCGCTGGGCCAGCCGTTCATCGTCGACAACAAGCCCGGCGCCAGCGGCAACCTGAGCGTCAGCGACGTCGCCCGGGCGGCGCCTGACGGCTACACCTTCCTCGTCGCGCCGACGTCGGTGGAGACGGCCAACCCGTACCTGTTCAAGTCCAACGTGCTGCCGTCGCGCGACCTGGCGCCTGTGATGGGGATCGGCCGCATGCAGATGTACGTGGTCGCGCGACCGACGCTGGAGGTCAAGGACGTCAGGGAACTCGTGGCGCTGGCCAAGTCGCAGCCCGGGAAGCTGAACTACGCGTCGTCCGGCACGGCCACCCCGCCGCACCTGGCCGGCGAACTGTTCAAGCAGAGCACCGGCGCCTTCATCACGCACGTGCCCTACCGCGGGTCTGCGCCGGCGCTGCAGGACGTGATGGCCAGCCAGGCCGACTTCGTTTTCGACCCGGGCATCGCCTTCCCGCACATCAAGAGCGGCAAGGTCAAGCTGTTGGGCGTGGCCAGCGACCGCAAGTCGCCCTTCTTCCCCGACGCGCCCACCTACGCCGACATGGGCATCAAGAACGCGAGCCCCGACATATGGTTCGGCGTCTGGGCGCCGAACCAGGTGCCGGCCGAGATCGCCGAGCGCCTGTCGCGCGAGCTGACCAAGGCGCTGGCGACCCCCGCACTCAAGGAGCGCTTCAACAGCCTCGGCGCCGAGACGGCCCCGGTGGACACGCCCGCGTTCCGCAAGCTGC
The DNA here is from genome assembly GCF_035325925.1 of Azohydromonas sp. Lineage (NCBI taxonomy): Bacteria > Pseudomonadati > Pseudomonadota > Betaproteobacteria > Burkholderiales > Sphaerotilaceae > Azohydromonas > Azohydromonas sp. The sequence continues at coordinate 101,441 of NZ_DAOKZA010000009.1, forward strand.
TGGCCGACGAGGGCAAGGTGCTGTCGGCGCTGATCAAGGACCGCAAGATCGTCCTCGAGTGAGCGAAGCATGGCCCTCGACACCGAGTCCTTCGACATCCTGCTCGCCACCGTGCAGCGCTTCGTGCGCGAGCGGCTGGTGCCCGCCGAGAGCCACCTCGAGGAGCACGACGAGGTGCCGCCGGCGCTGGTCGAGGCGATGAAGGAACTGGGCCTGTTCGGCCTGACCGTGCCCGAGGAGTTCGGCGGCATCGGACTGTCGGTGAGCCAGGAGGTGCAGGTCAATTTCGAGCTGGGCCGCACCGCGCCGGCCTTCCGCTCGGTGTTCGGCACCAACATCGGCATCGGCTCGCAGGGCATCCTGATGGACGGCACGCCCGAGCAGAAGGCGCAGTACCTGCCGCGCGTGGCCAGTGGCGAGCTGGTCATGTCGTTCGCGCTGACCGAGCCGGACGCCGGCTCCGACGCGGCGTCGCTCAAGACCAGCGCCAAGGCCGACGGCGACCACTACGTGCTCAACGGCGCCAAGCGCTTCATCACCAACGCACCACGCGCCCGCGCCTTCACGCTGATGGCGCGCACCGGCGGGCCGGGCGCCTCGGGCGTCTCGGCCTTCATCGTCCCCGCCGACCTGCCTGGCATCAAGCTGGGCAGGAAGGACCGGAAGATGGGCCAGCGCGGGACGATGACCTGCGACGTGATCCTCGAGAACGTTCGCGTACCGGCGGCCAACATCATCGGCGGCGTCCCCGGGCAGGGGTTCAAGACCGCGATGAAGGTGCTCGACCGCGGCCGCCTGAACATCTCGGCGGTGGCCTGCGGCATCGCGCAGCGGGTGATCGACGAATCGGCGCGCTATGCGCGCGAGCGCAAGCAGTTCGGCAAGACGCTGGGCGAGTTCCAGCTGATCCAGGCCATGCTCGCCGACAGCCAGGCCGAACTGCTCGCCGGCTGGGCGCTGGTCCAGGACGTGGCGCAGCGCTTCGACCGCAAGCCCGCGCACGTGTCGGACCCCGACGTGTCGATGCGCGTGTCGTGCGCCAAGCTGTTCTGCACCGAGATGGCCGGACGCGTGGCCGACCGCGGCGTGCAGGTGCACGGCGGCTCGGGCTACATCAACGAGTACCCGGTGGAGCGCTTCTACCGCGACGTGCGGCTGCTTCGCCTCTACGAGGGCACGACGCAGATCCAGCAGATCATCGTCGGCCGCGCGCTGGTGCGGCACGATTGACGTGACCACGAAACGAGGAAGCACGAGATGAAGATCCTGGTCCCGGTCAAGCGGGTGGTCGACTACAACGTGAAGGTGCGCG
>NZ_DAOKZA010000010.1:0-101748 GCF_035325925.1 Azohydromonas sp.
CCGCCGAAGATGAAGGCGTCGATGGCCACGCCCTCGGGGTTGTCCCACTCGGGGTCGAGCGCCGGGTTGTTGGTGGCCGCCACCGTGAAGCGAGCGTTCGGGTGCGCCGCGGGGCGCGGCTTGCCGTCGGGCCCGGCGTGGGCCCGGGCGATCTCGGGCGTCCAGTCGCGGCCCTGCCAGTCGATCAGGTGCGCCGGCGGCGTGTCGGTCATGCCCTCCCACCAGACGTCGCCGTCGTCGGTCAGCGCGACGTTGGTGAAGATCACGTCGCGCTGCAGCGACGCCATGCAGTTCGGGTTGGTGTGCGCGTTGGTGCCCGGCGCGACGCCGAAGTAGCCGGCCTCGGGGTTGATCGCGTACAGCTTGCCGTCGGCGTGCGGCTTGACCCAGGCAATGTCGTCGCCGATGGTCGTCACCTTCCAGCCCTCGAAACCCGCCGGCGGGACGAGCATCGCGAAGTTGGTCTTGCCGCAGGCGCTGGGGAAGGCCGCGGCGACATGGTGCTTGCGCCCCTGCGGATCGGTCACGCCGAGGATGAGCATGTGCTCGGCGAGCCAGCCCTGGTCGCGCCCCATCACCGAGGCGATGCGCAGCGCGAAGCACTTCTTGCCCAGCAGGGCGTTGCCGCCGTAGCCCGAGCCGTAGCTCCAGATCTCGTGCGTCTCGGGGTAGTGCACGATGTACTTGGTCTTGTTGCACGGCCAGGCGACGTCGGCCTGCCCCGGCTCGAGCGGCGCGCCCACCGAGTGCACGCAGGGCACGAAGTGCGCGTCGCGGCCGAGCTGCTCGACGACGCGCCGGCCCATGCGCGTCATGATGCGCATGCTCACCGCGACGTAGGCGCTGTCGGTCAGCTCGACGCCGATGTGCGAGATGTGCGAGCCCACCGGCCCCATCGAGAACGGCACCACGTACATCGTGCGACCGCGCATGCTGCCCTTGAACAGCGCGTCGGGCCCGGTCTGCAGGGTCGCGCGCATCTCGGCCGGCGCGACCCAGTTGTTCGTCGGGCCGGCGTCGTCGCGCCGCTCGCTGCAGATGAAGGTGCGGTCCTCGACGCGCGCGACGTCGCCGGGGTCGCTGCGCGCCAGGAAGCTGTCCGGGCGCAGCTTCGGGTTCAGGCGCTGCATCGTGCCGGCGGCGACCAGCTGCGCGCACAGGCGGTCGTACTCCTCCTTCGAGCCGTCGCACCAGACGACGTCCTTCGGCTGCGTCAGCGCGGCGACCTCGGCGACCCAGGCGACCAGACCGGCATGGTCGACGTAGGCGGGTGCGTGGACGGGGGCGGCTTGGCTCATGACTACTCCAATCGTTGCAGGCGGAATTGGGGCAGGCCCGCAGCCCGAGTCGCTCGTCGGGCCTGGCCCAATGCCACCAGCCGGCCACGGCCGGCGACTACAGTGAGGGACGCCCCGCGGCGGTGGCGCCGCGGGGCGTCGATTGTCGTGCGAGTGTAATGGGCCGGTAACCACCGCGATCCGGGGTCGGCGCCGCCTTGCGGCCGAATCAATCGCAAAGCAGCTTTGCATTTTCACTACCTAATCGGGACGGGGGAGAACCGGACCATGCGCACTGCGGTCATCAGCGTCAACACCGGGCGAACCCGCCAGATCGCGATCGGCAGCCGCACGGTGGCCACCGCGTACGCCAAGACCCCCACCGCCGGGCCGGTGGCGGTGCGGCCGCTGGGGCTCGAAGGCGACGAGCAGGCCGACCTCTCGGTGCATGGCGGCCTGTCGAAGGCGGTCTACGCGTACCCGGTCGAGCACTACGCGGTGTGGCGCACGCTGCGCGCGCAGGCCGGCGCCGCCGCCTGGGACGCCACGCTGCCGCACGGCGCGTTCGGCGAGAACCTGACGCTGAGCGGGCTGCTCGAGGCCGATGCCTGGATCGGCGACCGGCTGTGCTTCGAAGGCGGCGTCGAGCTGGCCATCAGCGAGCCGCGCTACCCCTGCCACAAGTTCGACGCCGCGATGGGCTTCAGGCAGGCGGCGAAGATGATGGTGCAGTCGGGCCAGTGCGGCTTCTACCTGCAGGTGGCGGTACCGGGTGCGATCGCCGCCGGCGAGCACTACGTATTGCGCGCCGGCGCGCGCGAGGTCGGCATCGCCGAGTTGTTCCGTGCGCGCACCCGGCGCGGCGCGACGACCTAGGCTTCGCGCGCCGCGCGCCGCTCGATCCAGCCGTACAGGGGCCCGGTCAGCAGCAGCACCGCGACGTAGCGGATCACGTGGAACGCGGTGACCACCGGCACGCCGAGCTGCAGCACCTTCGCGGTGATGCACATCTCGGCGATGCCGCCGGGCGAGGTGCCGAGCAGCACGGTGGCCGGATGCAGCCCAGCGAGGCGGGCCAGCAGCCACGCGAACGCGGCGCTGGCGGCGATCATCGCCAGCGTGCCCAGCGCCACGGTGCCCAGCCAGCCCGGCGCCTCGCGCGCGAACGCCGGCGAGAAGCGCGTGCCCAGCGCGACGCCGATGCACAGCTGCCCGGCCTCCGAGGCGCCGGGCGGCAGCGCCGAACCGGCCCGGCCAGAGGCGGCGAGCGCGATGGTCACGGCCAGCGCGCCGAGCACCCAGGCGTTGGGCAGGCGCAGTGCGCGCGCCGCCATCACGCCGGCCAGCGTCGCCGCCACCAGCACCACGAGTCCGAGGGCGTCGACGCCGCTGACCGCGGGCGGGGTCGCGTCGAGCCCGCGCAGGCCGACGGCCTGCAAGCCGAACGGGATCAGCGAGACGACCAGCAGCACGCGCAACGAGTGCGCCGCCGCGACGCGGTCGACGCGCGCGCCGTGGCGCTCGGCGAGCACCGCCATCTCGGAGGCGCCGCCGATCGCCGCGGCGAAGAACGCCGTGGCGCGCCCGCCGCCTGTCGGCCGGCCGGCGGTCGCCCACAGCAAGCGGTAGAACGCGTAGCCCATCACCAGCGCCCAGGCGACGCCGGCGACCAGCGCCGGCATCAGCGAGGCGATCGTGCGCAGCACCTCGGGCGTGAAGTACAGGCCCAGCGCCACGCCGATCACCCACTGCCCGAGGTTGCGCAGCAGCGGCGCGGCGGCCAGCGGCACGCCGGCCATCGACAGCGCCGCGGTGGCGAACAGTGGCCCGAGCATCCACGGCAGCGGCAGGCCCAGCGCCTGCGCCAGCGCACCGGCGGCGACCGCCAGCGCCAGCGTGCCGGCGATGCGGGCGAACGGCGGCCGGCTCACGCGGTGGCGTGGGCCAGCGTCGGGTAGTCGACGTAACCGGCGGCGCCGCCGCCGTACAGCGTCTTCGTGTCCAGCGGGTTCAGCGGCGCGTCGCGGCGCAGCCGCAGCCCCAGGTCGGGGTTGGCGATGAAGCCCTTGCCGAAGGCCACCAGGTCGGCTTCGCCCGAGGCGACGGCATCGAGCGCCATCGCGCGCGTGTAGCCGTTGTTGGCGATCCACGCGCCCGGGAAGCGGCGGCGCAGCGCCGCGTAGTCGAACGGCGCACCCTGCGCCGACAGGTCGCGCGGCCCGCCGGTCTGGCCCTCGACGACGTGCAGGTACGCCAGCTTCAGCGGCGCGAGCTGCGCCACCGCGGCCTCGTACAGCGCCTGCGCGCCGCTGTCCTGGCCGGCGTCGTTGACCGGCGTGACCGGGCTCAGCCGCAGCCCGGTGCGCCCGCCGCCGATCTCGCCGGCCACCGCCGCCATGACCTCGCGCAGGAAGCGCGTGCGGTGGTCGACCGGGCCGCCGTAGGCGTCGTCGCGGTCGTTGATGCTGTCGCGCAGGAACTGCTCGATGAGGTAACCGTTGGCGCCGTGGATCTCGACGCCGTCGAAGCCGGCGTCGAGCGCGCGCCCGGCAGCGCGGCGGAAGGCGTCGACGACGCCGGCGACTTCGGCGGTGGCCAGCGCACGCGGCGGCGAGCACGGCACGAAGCCGTCGCGCGTGAACGTGCGGCTGTGCGCGACGCGTGCGGTCGACGACACCGGCGCCGCGCCGCCGGGCTGCAGCGAGACGTGCGAGATGCGCCCGACGTGCCACAGCTGCGCGACGATCTTCGCGCCGCGCGCGTGCACCGCGTCGGTGACCGCGCGCCACGACGCGACCTGCTCGTCGCTGTGCAGCCCCGGCGTGTCGAGGTAGCCATGGCCCTCGGGACACACGGGGGTGCCCTCGGTGACGATCAGCGCGGCGCCGGTGGCCGGGTCGGCGCGCTGCGCGTAGTACTGCGCCATCAGCGCGTTGGGCAACTGCCCCGGCGCGCGGTTGCGCGTCAGCGGGGCCATCACGATGCGGGTGGCGAGGTCGAGCTCGCCGAGGCGGATCGGGTCGAACAGCGTGGGCATGGGCGGGGCGTGGGACGGACGAAACCGCCAAGGGTACGCGAGCCGGGGCGGCAATGCCGTCGCGCAGACGACGCCGGCGGATACTGCGCGCCATGCTCGCCTACCGCCACGCCTTCCACGCCGGCAACCACGCCGACGTGCTCAAGCACGTCGTGCTGGTGCAGGTCCTGCGCCACATGGCGGCCAAGGACAAGCCGTTCACGCTGGTCGACACGCACGCCGGCGCCGGCGGCTACTCGCTGGAAAGCGACTACGCGCGCAAGAGAGGCGAGTATGCGCAGGGCATCGCGCGGCTGTGGGGCGCCGCCGACCTGCCGCCGGCGCTGGCCGACTACGTCGCGCAGGTACGCGACTTCAACGGCGGCGGCGCGCTGGCGCAGTACCCCGGCTCGCCGGCGCTGGCCGCGCAGCTGCTGCGCCCGGCCGACCGGCTGCACTGCTACGAGCTGCACCCCACCGACCACCGCATCCTCGCGGCCTATCTCGGCCAGCGCCGGCACAGCGAGGTGTCGATGAGCGACGGCTTCGCCGCGCTGGCGCGCGAGCTGCCGCCGCCGTCGCGCCGCGGCGTGCTGCTGATCGACCCCAGCTACGAGCTGAAGACCGACTACGCGAAGGTCGTCGCCGCGCTGCGCGAGGCCCTGCAGCGCTTCGCCACCGGCACCGTGATCGTCTGGTACCCGCAGCTGCAGCTCGTCGAGGCGGCGCAGCTGCCGCGCCGGCTGAAGGCCGCGGCGCAGGCCGCGACCAAGGGCTGGCTGCACGCCGGCCTGCACGTCGCACCGGCCGGCGAGGGCGGCTTCGGCATGACCGGCAGCGGCGTGTTCGTCGTCAACCCGCCGTGGACGCTGCACGACACCTTGCAGCAGGTGCTGCCGGTGCTCGTGCAGCGCCTGGGCCAGTACGCCGGCGCGCGCTTCGCGCTCGAGCGGCACGCCGGGCCCTGAGCGCCGCGCCGCCGCGCCGCGTCAGGGGGTCAGCCGCAGCGTGTGCATGGCGTTCGCCTCGGCCTTCGCGGGGTCGAGCCACCAGGCGCGGCGCTCGCCGGCCAGCAGCAGCCGCGCCTGGTCGTTCTGGTGCGGCTGGAAGTGGCGCTCGCTGACGCCGCCGGCGATCACCGCCTCGATGCGGTCGGGCCGGGCGAAGTCGGCGACCATCTTCAACGACGCGAAGTAGTTCACCGCGTACGGCCTGTTGAAGTCGTAGACGCCGCGGTCCAGCGTCTCGCCGCTGCCGCCGCGCGGCGCCGCGACGCCGCCCAGCCACGCCTGTGCGCTGCCGCTGCGCCGCAACGGGCTGACGAAGCGCAGCTCGTGCGCGCGGCCCCACCGCCACGTCGAGACGTCCTTGCCGTGGGCGGCCTCCAGCTCGGCACGGGCGCGCGACGCGGCGGCGCGGATCACGTCGGCCAGCGTCTCGCGACGGTCGGCGGTGCGCACGTCGTCGAACCAGTCGGCGTCGGGCCGGTCGACCAGCGCGTCGAAACGCTGCTGCCAGAAGTACCAGGTGCCGAGCATGTCGCGCGTCAGCTCGTCGCCGAGATCGTCGGCGAAGGTGCCGCGGGCGATCTCGCGGTACAGCGCCTGGTACACCAGCGGCGCGGCCTGCTCGGCGCGGTCGACGCCGTCCCAGTCGGCGAGCAGCGCGGCCAGGTCGCGCTGCGCCGGGTCGGACCGCAGCGCGTCGACGATCGCGCCGCGCAGCACGTCGCTTTGCAGGTTGCGGTCGTCGGCCATCAGCGCGAAGTGGTCGTCGACCGACATCGCGCGTGCCGCACCGAGCACCTGCGACATGCGGCGGTAGCGGTAGTCGGGGGCGACGTAGTTCGAGTAGTACCACGGGTAACCGCGCTCGCGCGTGTCGTGGTTCGCGGTGCCGACCCAGGCGCGCGGCGGGTTCAGCATGCCGGGCATGCGGTCCTTCGGGATGAAGCCGGTCCAGTCGTCGCCGCCGTCGGCGGGTGGCAGCCGCGGCACGCTGCCGTCGGTGCCGGCGCGCACCGGCACCGCGCCGCTGGCGCGGTGGCCGATGTTCCCTTGCGCGTCGCCGAAGACGAAGTTGAACGTCATCAGGTCGATCTTCCGCACCTCGCGGTCGAAGGCCGCGGCGTCGCCGGCGGTCAGCAGCCCCTCGTAGCCGAGCGCCGGACCATGCACCTCGGCGTCGGTCGAGCGCAGCACCAGCACCCGGTCGCCGCCCGGGCCGAGCCCGGCGTGGTCGCTGACGACCGGGCCGCGCTTCGTGAAGCGGATGCGCAGCCGGTGCTCGCGTTGGCCGCCCGGCGCATGCGCATCCTTGACGCGGATCGTCTCGTCGACGACGTCGAATGGCACGCTGCGGCCGCCGTCGAGGTAGCGCTGCGGGTCGGCGGGGTCGATCGTCTCGACGTACAGGTCCTGCACGTCGCCGTAGGCGTTGGTGACGCCGAACGCCACCTTCCGCGTGCGCCCCGACAGGATGCCGGGCATGCCCGGCAGCGCGGCACCGACCGCCTGCACCTCGGGCGTGAACAGCCCGACCGGGTGCCAGTAGCCGGGCAGGATGCGGCTGTCCAGGTGCGGGTCGTTGGCGACGACGGCCCGGCCCGACGCCGAGCGGCTGGGCCCGACCGCCCAGTTGTTCGATCCCAGCCCCTGGTGGTTGAGGTCGTCGGGGGCGATGGGCAGGTCGGACCAGCGCAGTCCCAGGCGCATCGGCGGCGACGGGTCGGGCGCGGCCGCCTGCGCGGCCGAACCCTCCCGGTCCGGGTTGACCGTCAACGGCAGGACCTCGCGGGCGCGATCGCCCAGCTTGTCGACCAGTTGCTGCGCGACGACCTCGGCCTTGAAGTTGGTCGCCTGCGAGTAGTGCACGTAGTGCACGACGGTGACCAGGTCTTCGACGCTCCACGGGCGCACCGGCAGCCCGACCAGCCTTGGCTCGAGCGGGTGGTCGTCCGCGTGCCGGGTGATGTAGGCGTTCATGCCGTCGGCGTAGGCCTGCAGCATCGCGCGCGTCTCGCGGCCGAGCGTCGCCGCGTGCCGCTCGCCGTTGCGGCGCGTGCCGACGACGCGCATGCGGATGTCGGCACGCAGCGCCGCCTCGCCGAAGGTCGCGGCCAGCTCGCCGCGCCAGGTGGCGCGGAACAGTTCGAGCTGGAACAGCCGGTGCTGCGCGGTGACGAAGCCCTGCGCGCGCCACAGGTCGGGCAGGTTGGCCGCCCGGATGTAGGCCATGCCGAGCTCGTCGCGCCAGACGGTCACCGGCGCGCTCAGCCCGGGCAGCGTCATCTCGCCGTCGACCTGCGCCTGTCCCGCGGAGCGCAGCGTCCACCACGCACCACCGACGCCGGCCACGATCAGCGCCAGCAGCAGCCACGTCAGGCGGATCAGGAGCCTCTTCATCGTCGTCTCGCGTCGTGGCGACCGTTCGCGCGCCAGGGTGCGGGTCAGTCTATTCCCACCGCGTGCCGCCCTACCATCGCGGCATGGACACACCGAACCCTGCCGCGCCGCCGCTGGCCGGCCTGCGCGTGCTCGAACTCGGCCAGCTGATCGCCGGCCCCTTCGTCGGCAAGACGCTGGCCGACTTCGGTGCCGACGTCATCAAGGTCGAGCCGCCCGACGGCGACCCGCTGCGTGTCTGGCGCCTGCTGCACGACGGCACCAGCGTGTGGTGGCAGGTGCAAAGCCGCGGCAAGCGAAGCGTCGTGCTCGACCTGCGCGGCGACGACGGCCGCGCCGCGGTGCGCGCGCTGGCCGCCGAGTGCGACGTGCTGATCGAGAACTTCAAGCCCGGCACGATGGAGAAGTGGGGCCTGGGCTACGACGTGCTCAGCGCCGCCAACCCCGGCCTGATCATGCTGCGCATCAGCGGCTACGGGCAGAGCGGCCCGTACCGCGACCTGCCCGGCTTCGCGGTGGTCGCCGAGGCGGTGGGCGGGCTGCGCCACCTGATGGGCGAGCCGGGCCGCGCGCCGGTGCGCGCCGGCGTCAGCCTGGGCGACACGCTGGCCGCGCTGCACGGCGTGATCGGCGTGCTGCTCGCCTTGCAGGCGCGTGCGCGCGACGTCTCGCCCGCCGCGCCGAAGGGACGCGGGCAGGTGATCGACGTCGCGCTGTACGAGTCGGTGTTCAACTGCATGGAGAGCCTGCTGCCCGAGTACAGCGCGTTCGGCGCGGTGCGCCAGCCCGCCGGTTCGGCACTGCCCGGCATCGCGCCGAGCAACGCCTACCGCTGCGCCGACGGCCGCGTCGTGATCGGCGGCAACGGCGACTCGATCTTCAGGCGGCTGATGCGCGCCGTCGGGCGCGCCGACCTCGCCGACGACCCCGGTCTTTCCACCAACGCGCTGCGCGTGCCGCGCGTGGCCGAGATCGACGCGGCGATCGAGGCCTGGACGTCGGCGCGGCCGGTGGCCGAGGTGGTCGCCGCGCTGCAGGCCGCGAGCGTGCCGGTCGGCCGCATCTACACCGTCGCCGACATCGCCGCCGACCCGCATTACCGCGCGCGCGGCATGATCGAGCGCGTCGTCACGCGCGACGGGCTGGCGCTCGACGTGCCCGGCGTGGTGCCCCGGCTGTCGCGCACGCCGGGGCGCGTCGGCGCGCCGGCGCCGCGGCTGGGCGAGCACAACGAGGTGGTGCTGGCGTTGCTGCGCCGCGACGGCGACGCCGGCTGAGCGACGATGGCCAAGGACTTCGCGACCCTGTCGGACCGCAATCGCTCGCCGAACCCGAGCGTGCACGCCCTCGGCGCCGACGCGGCGCGGCGCACCGTGCTGCGCGGCGGGTTCGGCGCCGGCGTCGCGGCGCTGTTCGCCCCCTGGCTCGGCGGCTGCGCGCAGCCCGGCGCGCCGCGGCGCTCGACGCTGGGCTTCGTGCCGGTGCCACCGTCGCGCGCCGACGCCGTCGTCGTGCCGCCGGGCTACCGGGCACAGGTGCTCGCCGCGTGGGGCGAGCCGGTGGGACTGCCGAGCCACATGCCGCCGCTCGACCCCGAGTCGCGCCACGACGCCGACGCGCAGGCGGCGCAGTTCGGCATGCACCACGACGCCGTCGCCTACGTGCCGCTCGACGGCTCGCGTCGCGGGCTGCTGGTGATGAACCACGAGTACACCGACGAGGGCCTGCTGCACCCCGACGGCGTCGCGCGCTGGGACGCCGGGAAGACGCGCAAGTCGCAGGCCGCGGTCGGCATGTCGGTGGTCGAGGTCGAGCGCGGCGACGCCGGCTGGCGACTCGTGCGCCCCAGCCGCCACGCGCGGCGCATCACCGCGTTCACGCCCTGCGCATTGGCCGGTCCGGCGGCGGGCCACCGGCTGATGCGCACCTCGGCCGACCCGCACGGCCGCACGGTGCTGGGCACGATGGCCAACTGCGCCGGCAGCCTGACGCCCTGGGGCACGTTCCTGTCGGGCGAGGAGAACTTCGACTTCTACTTCCGCGGCGGCGACGCGATCGACGCGCACCACCGCCGCTGGGGGATGCAGCGCGAAGCCTGGGTGCCGTGGGTCGAGACCGACACGCGCTTCGATCTCGCGCGCGAGCCGCACGAGGCGAACCGCTTCGGCTGGATCGTCGAGCTCGACCCGCTGGACCCGCACCGTGCTCCGGTCAAGCGCACCGCGCTGGGCCGCGCGATGCACGAGGGCGCGTGGGTCGCGGTGACGCGCGACGGCCGCGCGGTCGTCTACTCGGGCGAGGACGCGCGCTTCGAGTACTTGTACAAGTTCGTCAGCCGCGACCGCGTCCGCCCGGGCGGCGCCGCGGCCAACGCCGAACTGCTCGACCACGGCACGCTGTACGTGGCCCGCTTCGACGCCGACGGCCGCGGGCGCTGGCTGCCGCTGGTGCACGGCCAGGGACCGCTGACGACGGCGCACGGTTTCGCCGACCAAGGCGAGGTGCTGGTGAAGACGCGCCAGGCCGGCGACCTGCTGGGCGCGACGAAGATGGACCGCCCCGAGTGGATCGCGATCGACCCCGCCAGCGGCCGCGTCTACTGCACGCTGACCAACAACAGCCGCCGCGGCGCGCCGGGGCAGCCCGGCGTCGACGCGGCGAACCCGCGTGCGAACAACACGATGGGACACATCGTGCGCTGGCGCGAGGACGGTGACTTCGACGCCACCGGCTTCGCGTGGGAGCTGTTCGTGCTCGCCGGCGACCCGGCCAACGCGCGGCCCGAAGCGCGCGGCACCGTGCGCGGCGACGCCTTCGCCTGCCCCGACGGATTGGCGTTCGACGCGCGCGGCGTGCTGTGGGTGCAGACCGACGCCGCCGCCGAGCAGCTGCACCGGGGCGAGTTCGCGCGCCTGGGTCACAACCAGATGCTCGCGTGCGACGTGGTCACCGGCGAGCTGCGGCGCTTCCTGACCGGGCCGGCGCACTGCGAGCTGACCGGCATCGCGTGGACGCCCGACGGCCGCACGATGTTCGTCAACGTGCAGCACCCCGGCGAACCCGCCGGCGACCGCAGCGACCCGGCGTGGCCCGACCGCCACTCGCGCTGGCCGAGCGGCGTCGCCGGCGCTCGCCCGCGCTCGGCGACGCTGGCGATCACGCGCGACGACGGCGGGGTGATCGGCGCCTGAACCCGGCGCGGCGTCGCGCCGGCACCGATGCACACCGATGTCACGCCCGCTTGCGACTGCACCGCCCGCGCGGGGCTCGCCGTTGCATCCGGTCACGTTCCGGGCGGCGCCGACGCGGATCGGCGTCGGCGCAGGACGGCTCGAATGCGTTGTGTTCGCATGACCACGCGAAGGGAGCCGACGATGCCGTACCCGTTTGCCAAGCCGCTGCGCGGCGTCCTGCTGCTGATGGCGGCACTGCTGACCACGACGCTGAGCCAGGCCGCGGTCGACGTCGGCGTGGGCATCACGATCCGCGAGCCGGGGGTGTACGGCCGCATCGAAATCGGCACCGCGCCGCCGCCGCCGCTGATCTACCCGCAGCCGGTGGTCGTCGTGCCGGCGCCGGTGCCGTACCGGCCGATCTACTTGTACGTGCCGCCCGGTCACGCCAAGGACTGGAAGCGCCACTGCAGGCGATACGCGGCGTGCAACCAGCCGGTGTACTTCGTGCGCGAGGACTGGGTGCGCGACCGCTACGACCGCTACCGATACGACCGGCGCGACCGCTACGACCTCGACCGGCGCCACGACCGACGCTACGACCGGCGTGACCGCGACGATCGCGGCCACCCAGGGCACGGGCGCGGCAACGGCAGGGGGCCCGGGCGCGACTAGCGTCGCCACGGCAACGGCCGCCGCGGCGTCGGGCGCCGGGCTCAGCGCCGCTGCAGCAGCAACAACAGTCCGTCGATCGGCGTGCGCTGCTCCTCGCGCAGCACCACCGCGTCGACGTCGACGACCGCCAGAGCGTGCGCCTGCGCGAGGGCGCGCAGGTAGCGCTCGCCGTGCGCGTAGCGCAGGCTGTCGCGCAGCGCATGGTCGACCCCGTCGTCGGCACGCTCGACCGTGAAGGCAAACCAGCCGCCCGCCTCGAGCACCCGGCACGCGCCGGCAAACACCGCGGCCAGGTCGCCGAGGTAGATGAACACGTCGGCCGCGACGACCAGGTCGTGCCGGTGTGGGCTGCGGCGCAGGTGCTCGACGAGGTCGGCCTCGTCGAGCTGCGTGTACGCACCCGTCGCGGCGGCGCGCTCGAGCATCGCACGCGACAGGTCGACGCCGTCGATGCGCTCGCACAGCGGCCGCAGCGCGGCGCCGCACAACCCGGTGCCGCAGCCGAGGTCCAGCGCGTGGCGCAGGCGCCGTCCTGCGGGCGCGGCACGCGCCGCCAGCCGCGCGGCGATGCGCCGCGGCACGTCGTAGCGCAGCACCTGCGTCAGGTGTGCGTCGAACTGCGCCGCGTAGCCGTCAAACAGCTGGCGCACGTAGCTGTCGGGCGCGCCCGGCGGCGCCGCACGGCCGTCGAGCGCGGCGAGGAAGAAGCCGTTGAGCGCCGGGTCGCCGCCGTGGGCGATCGCCTGCTCGAACGCGGCGACGGCCTCCTCGCGCCGGCCGAGGTCGCGCAGCAGGCCGCCGCGCAGCGTCCACGCGCGAGCCAGGCCCGGCTGCAGCGCGAGCACCCGCTCGTACGAAGGCAGCGCTGCGTCGTGCCGGCCCAGGCTCTGCAGCGTCTGCCCGTGCAGCATCCAGCCCTCGGCGTGCGCCGGGTGCGCGGCGACCAGCCGCTCGAGGTGTCGCAGCGCCGGCGCGTGATGCCCCCGCCGGTTGAGGATCAGCGCCGCCTGCAGCAGCGCCGCGGGGTGCCCGGGCGAGCGGCCCAGCACCTGTTCGAAGCACGCCAGCGCGTCGTCGTCGCGACCGAGCTGCACCAGCGCGAGCGCGAGCTGTGCGCGCGCGTCGGCATCGTCGGGCGCGACTGCGACGGCCCGTTCGAGCGGCGGCAGCGCGTCGGCGGCGCGGCCCTGGCGGCAGCGCACGGCACCCAGGTTGACCAGCGTCGACACACGCGCCGGCAACAGCGCCAGCGACGCCTCGAAGCAGCGTTCGGCGTCGGCCAGGCGGCCGGCCTCGACGTGGCGAACGCCGTCGACGAAGTGGCGGCGCGCCAGTTCGAAGGTCGTCTCGTTCATCGTCGACACGGTGGCGCCGATTGTCGCGGCGATCAGATCGACAGCGGATCGACGTCGACCGCCCAGCGCAGCAGCCCCCGGTGCGCGGCGCGCAGCGCGTGCAGCCGCGGCATCGCCTCGGCGAGCAGCTGCTGCAGCGCGGCGCGAGATCGCGACTCGACCAGCATCTGCACGCGCTCGACGTCGGCCACCCGCGACACCGGCGGCGGCACCGGCGGGTACAGGCCGACGCCGCGCGCGGCGGCTGCGTCGGCCAGGTGCTGCGCGGCGTCGCGCAGGAACGCGGTCGCCACCTCGGCGCTGCGCGCCTCGGCGCGCAGCAGCGCCAGGTGCGTGAACGGGGGCAGCCCGGCGGCCTCGCGTTCGGCGAGCTGCGCGGCGGCGAACGCCGCGAAGTCGTGGCGCAGCAGCGCCGCGTACAGCGCGTGCTGCGGGTGCCAGGTCTGGACCCACAGCTCGCTGAGCGCGGCGTGCCCGGCGTCGCGCCCGGCGCGGCCGCCGGCCTGCATCAGCAGCGCGAACAGCCGCTCGGGCGCGCGGAAGTCGCTGGCGAACAGCGCCGCGTCGGGGTTGACCGCGGCCACCAGCGTGATGCGGCGGAAGTCGTGGCCCTTCGCGACCATCTGCGTGCCGACCAGCACGTCGACCTCGCCGGCGTGCACGGCGGCCAGCTGCGCCTCGAGAGCGCCCTTGGCACGCGTGCTGTCGGCGTCGATGCGGGCCACGCGCGCCGTCGGCAGCAGCAGCGCGATCTGCTCCTCGAGCTTTTCGGTGCCGCGGCCGATCGCGGCGATGTCCTGGTTGCCGCATTCCGGGCAGGCGCGAGGGACGCGCTCGGTGAAGCCGCAGTGGTGGCAGCGCAGCGTGCGGTCGCGCTTGTGGAACACGCGCCACGCGCTGCAGTGCGGGCAGCCGCTCTTCCAGCTGCAAGCGCCGCAGTGCAGCACCGGCGCGTAGCCGCGACGGTTGAGGAACAGCAGGCTCTGTTCGCCGCGCTCGAGGCGCTGCTGCAACGCCTCGACCAGCGGCGCAGACAACGCGGTGGCGCCGGCGCGATCCTTCGGCAGCCGGTTCATGTCGAACAGCCGTACGCGCGGCAGCGGCCCGCCACCGATACGCTGCGACAGCACCAGCCGCCGGTAACGCCCCTGCTCGGCGTTGTGCCAGGTCTCGAGCGACGGCGTCGCCGAGCCCAGCAGCACCGGCACGCCCTCGATGCGGCCGCGGTACACCGCGAGGTCGCGAGCCGAGTAGCGCGCGCCTTCCTGCTGCTTGAACGACGGGTCGTGCTCCTCGTCGACGACGATCAACCCGAGCCGCGGCAGCGACGCGAACACCGCCAGCCGCGTGCCCAGCACCAGGTCCGCGTGCCCCAGGTGCGCGAGCAGCCATTGGCGCAGCCGCTGCGCCGGCGTCAGCCCGCTGTGCAGCGTGGCAATGCGCGGCGCGCCGAAGCGCGCGCCCAAGCGCGCCACGAGCTGCGGCGTGAGGTTGATCTCTGGCACCAGCACGAGCACCTGGCGCCCAGCGGCCAGCGCACGCGCCGCCGCCTGCAGGTAGACCTCGGTCTTGCCGCTGCCGGTCACGCCGTGCAGCAGCACGGTGCCCGGTGCGCCCGGGCCGGCCAGCGCGTCGAGCGCCGCCGCCTGCTCTGCGCTCAGCGGCGGCGCCTCGGCGGGCGGCGACGCGGCAGGCGCGGCCGGGCCGAGCCGCGCGATGCGCTTGGCCAGCCGCGCGTCGTCGAGCCGGCGCAGTTCCGGCGGCAGCACCGCCAGCGCCACCTCGCCGACGCTGCGCTGGTAGTAGCCGGCGGCAAAGCCGACGAGCTCGATCCACGCCGGCGACAGCGGCGGCAGCGCGGTCAGCGCGGCGGCGACAGGGCGCAGCTCGGCCACGGGCGGCTCGTCCGTCACCGGCCAGGCGATCGCCGGCACCTCGCGCCGCCCCAGCGGCACGCGCAGCAGCGTGCCCGGCGGCAGCGCCGTGTCGTGGCGGTAGTCGAGCAAGCCACCCAGGCCGCTGTGCTGCGGCGTGTCGACCGCCGCACTGATGCGGTGCGTCAGCGACATCCGTGCCCGGTCAGTTACGCCCGAAAACTCGAACTGGTCTGCAAGTTCGCCCCAAGTTCATGATTCAAAAGCGCTTTTCCTCAATGTCCACGGCACCTGTGGAAAACTTTGTGGGGAACCTGCCGGCCGATGCGCTAAACGCTTGCCGCGCTTGGCGCCGCGACGTTTTGCCCCTTGTCGCGGCAGCGCCCGACCATGAAATAAATCAAGCACTTAGCGAAGCGAGCGGGAAAACCCCGGTAGCGCAGTCGACATTCGTCAGGGCGCTGCGCTGCAACACGTTCCGTGGGGATAAGTCAAGCCCTGAGCGCTCACTCACCCGCCGCGCGACGCACCGCGCGATCACTGCCGGGTCAATGTGCGCGTCGCAGCCGGCGCGAGACTTCGTGCACCGCATCGACCAGCGCCGCGACATGCTCGGGCGGGGTGAACTGGCTGATGCCGTGACCCAGGTTGAAGATGTGCCCGTCGACGCCGCCGTCGGCGCGCTCGGGCCGGCCGAAGCTCTCGAGCACCTTCGCCGCCTCGGCGCGAACAACTTCGGGCGGCGCGAAGAGCACCGCCGGATCGAGGTTGCCCTGCAGCGCGACGCGGTCGCCGACACGCGCGCGCGCCTGGCCCAGGTTGACCGTCCAGTCGACGCCGAGCACGTCGGGACGGGCGTCGGCCATCGCCTCGAGCCAGGCGCCGCCGCCTTTCGTGAAGACAATCTGAGGGATCGGCGCGCCGTCGTGCTCGCGCTTGAGCCGGCTGAGCACGCGCTTCGTGTAGGCGAGGCTGAAACGCTGGAACGCGCCGTCGGCGAGCACGCCACCCCAGCTGTCGAAGATCATCACCGCCTGCGCGCCGGCGTCGATCTGCGCGTTCAGGTACGCGGCCACCGCGTCGGCATTGACTTCGAGCATGCGGTGCATCAGGTCGGGCCGCGCGTAGAGCATCGTCTTCACGAGCCGGTAGTCGTCGCTGCCGCCGCCTTCGACCATGTAGCAGGCGAGCGTCCACGGGCTGCCGGAAAAACCGATCAGCGGCACGCGGCCCTTCAATGCGCGCCGGATCGAGCTCACTGCGTCGAAGACGTAGCGCAGCGTGTCGAGGTCGGGCACCGCGAGGCGGGCCACCGCGGCCTCGTCGCGCACCGGGTGCGCGAAGCGCGGGCCCTCGCCCTGCGCGAAGCTCAGCCCCAGGCCCATCGCGTCGGGCACGGTGAGGATGTCGGAGAACAGGATCGCTGCGTCGAGCGCGTAGCGCTCGAGCGGCTGCAGCGTGACCTCGGTGGCGAAGTCGACGTTCGTCGCAAGGCCCATGAAGCTGCCGGCCTTCGCACGGGTCGCGCAGTACTCGGGCAGGTAGCGACCGGCTTGGCGCATCAGCCACAGCGGCGTGTGGTCGGTGGGCTGGCGCAGGCAGGCACGCAGGAAGCTGTCGTTCTGAAGGGGCGGCCACATGGCGCACGATTATGGCGGTCGCCAGGACGCCGCCCTGGTGCGTCACGCACCCGGCCGGGCCAGCGGCGCGGTGGCCACGGCCTTGAAGCGAGAACCTTGGTTCCCCAGATTGGGGCTCGGGTAGCATCGACGAAGCCGCCGCGAAAAGGAGGAGTTGCCATGACCGAACTTGCCGCCGTCGCCCGCCGCGCGGTCGCCGTGCTCGCCGTACTGGCCACCGGTCTGCTGTCCGGCTGCGGCTACAACGACTTCCAGCGCCTCGACGAACAGGTCAAGTCGGCCTGGTCCGAGGTCGTCAACCAGTACCAGCGGCGCAGCGACCTGATCCCGAACATCGTCGCCACCGTCAAGGGCGAGGCCAATTTCGAGCAGGAGACGCTGACGCGCGTGATCGAGGCGCGCGCCAAGGCCAGCAGCATCCAGGCGACACCCGAACTCGTCAACGATCCCGAGGCCTTCGGTCGCTTCCAGGCCGCCCAGGGCGAGCTCTCGGGTGCGCTGAGCCGACTGCTGGTGACGGTCGAGCAGTATCCGAACCTGAAGGCCAACCAGGGCTTCCAGGACCTGCGCGTGCAGCTCGAGGGCACCGAGAACCGCATCACGGTGGCGCGCAACCGCTACGTCAAGGCGGTGCAGGACTACAACGTGCTGGCGCGCAGTTTTCCCACCAACCTGACGGCGATGGTCTTCGGCTACGACGTCAAGCCCAATTTCAGCGTCGCCAACGAGGCCGCGATCGCGGTGCCGCCGACGGTCAGCTTCGACAAGCCGGCCGCACCGGCCACCGCGGCGTCGAAGTGAGCCACCGCCCGGCGCGCCCTTGATGTCCGCGCTGCCGCGCCGGCTGCTGCGGCAGGGGCTGCCGCGGGCCTGGGTCGTGTGGCTGGTGGCCTGCCTGGCGGCGCTGCTGCTGCTGGCGCCGGCGGCGCAGGCCCAGGACGTGCAGCCGGTGCCCGCGCTGAGCGCCCGCGTCATCGACCGCACCGGCACCCTGAGCGCGGACCAGGCGGCGGCACTCGAGGCCCGCCTCGCCGCGTTCGAGGCCGAGGCCGGGCCGCAGATCGTGCTGCTGCTGGTGCCGGCGACGGCGCCCGAGGATATCGCGGCCTACGCGCAGCGTGTCGCCGACACCTGGAAGATCGGACGCCGCGAGGTCGGCGACGGCGTGCTGGTGGTCGTCGCCAAGGACGAGCGGCGCGTTCGCATCGAAGTCGCGAAGGCGCTCGAGGGCGCGATCCCGGATCTCGCGGCGCGCCAGATCATCGACCGCGCGATCGTGCCCGCGTTCCGCGCCAACGACTACGCCGGCGGCCTCGGGGCCGCCGTCGAGCAGCTGATCGCGCGCATCAAGGGCGAGGCGCTGCCGGCACCGGCGGCGCGCGAGGGGGCGCGGCAGGGGCTGCAGCTCGACGAGCTGCTGCTGTTCTTCTTCGTCGGCGTGCCGATCGTCGGCAGCGTGCTCAGCGGCCTCTTCGGCCGCAAGCTGGGCGCGCTGCTGACCGCCGGCGCGGCCGGCGGCATCGGCTGGTGGATCACCGCCAGCCTGCTGGTGGCCGCCGGCGCCGGCGTCGTGGCATTGGTGCTGGTCGGGCTGTTCGGCGTCGGCTCGCCCCTGCAGCGCGGCTCGCGCAGCGGCGGCAACCTGCCGCACATCGGCGGCTGGGGCGGTGGTGGGGGTGGCTGGGGCGGCGGTGGCGGCGGCTTCGGTGGTGGCGGGGGCTTCTCGTCGGGCGGCGGCGGCGACTTCGGCGGCGGCGGCGCCTCGGGCAGCTGGTAGGGCGGCGCTGCAGGGAAGGCAACGATGAACCGCTGGATGCGCATCCTCAGGCACCGCTGGGTCGACGAGACCGACACCGCACGTGCGCTCGACGCCGCGGCGCTCGAGCGGCTGGAATCGCGCGTCGCCGCCAGCGAACGCCGCCACCGCGGCGAGATCCGGCTGTGCATCGAGGCCGGGCTGCCGCTGTCCTACCTCTGGCGCGGCGCGACGCCGCGCGAACGCGCGCTGACGATGTTCGGCAAGCTCGGGGTCTGGGACACCGAGCAGAACAACGGCGTCCTGATCTACCTGCTGCTGGCCGAACATGCGATCGAGATCGTCGCCGACCGCGGCCTCGCGCAGCGCGTGCCGCAGGCGCACTGGGATGCGCTGGTGGGCGGCATGCGCGACGACTTCCGCGCCGGCCGCTTCGAGGACGGGCTGGCGCGCGCGGTCGACGCCGTCGACGAGATGCTGGTGCGCCATTTCCCGCTCGGCCCCGACCAGCCCAACCCCAACGAACTGCCCGACCGCGCGCACCTGCGGTAGGCACGTGGCGCGCCGCGGCGCGAGCGCGAATGGCTGCAGCGCTGGACGTCGCTGGACGCGCAGGAGCGCCGGGGCCTCAGCGCTCGCCGGATTGGCGTCAGCGACGCCCTGAAGCCTTCTTCAGCGACCCGCGGCCGGGCGGTGGCCTCTCGAGAAGTCCGTCAATGGCACGCCCTCATCGGGAACTGCAGAGGGCCGCAGCGGGCAACTATGCTCGCTGCCCCTTGGAACGCGCACGCGCCGCCCTCACGCCGGCCAGCGCCAACCCGACCAAGGCCAACGACCCCGGCTCCGGCACCACGTCGACCTGAACATCGATGGACTGAGCGACCCAATACCCGCCTGTCGGCGTCGACTGCTGAACGAAGTCGACGGACGGCGCAGTCGTACTGAAATCGCTGATGAAGATGCAGAAGGTGTTCGCGGGATTTCCACAACTCCCGGGGTCGGCATCAGTGGCCAGCGTCACCGTGTCGTTCGACGCGGAGTAGGCATACTGCGCCGCGTAAGGAAGATTGAAACTGTTGATGGTCAGGCCGGACGTCGTGCCTTGAACGTCGGCTGCGGTGTCGAAACTCAGACTGAAATCGAGCAGGAAGGGCGAAACGGGCAGCACCGATCCGTCTCCAAAGGAGTGCTGAAAGTCGGTGGCGAAGATGTCGAAGTCGTGCGAGACGACCGCCGAATGTGCCGACGCGCCGATGACCATCGACGCCACCACACCAAGCCATTGATTCAATTTCACGTCGAGTCCCTTTCCTCCAAATGATCACGGTCGAGCACGATTCGGGCCACACGGTGAAAACTGTTTGAGGCCCATGGCTTAGCGACATGTCTGCGCAGCGCCGTCGCCGCATCTGTAAGGAATGCCGACGGCGAGAGTCGTTCGCCCCGACCCCCGGTTTCGCCGGGGAACTTGGAACAAGGTCATGACGGCGTCCCTCTGCGGCCAGCATGGTGCGTGCGCGACGGCATGCCGCACGGAGTAGGCACCTGGGCCACGAAGGGCGTTTTTTCTCAGATCGGCTTCAGCGAGCCCTTGAAGCGCTCCTTCAACGGCTCGTGGCCGAGCGGCGGGAACTCGAACGTCGTCTCCGGCACCGTGACGTCGGGCATCGAGTCGAGCAGGTGTCGGATGAGCTTGAGGCGGCCGCGACGCTGGTCGTTGAAGTCGACCAGCGTCCACGGCGCGTGCTTGGTGTGCGTGGCCGCCAGCATGGCGTGGCGCGCGGCGGTGTAGGCGGCGTACTTCTTGCGCGCCTCGAGGTCGATCGGCGAGAGCTTCCAGCGTTTCAGCGGATCCTCGGCGCGTTCGGCGAAGCGTTCCTCCTGCTGCGCCTGGTCGACGGTCAGCCAGTACTTGCGCAGCAGGATGCCGTCGTCGGTGAGCAGCTTCTCGAACACCGGCGCCTGCTTCAGGAACGCCGCGGTCTGCTCGGGCGTGCAGAAGCCCATCACCGCCTCGACGCCTGCGCGGTTGTACCAGCTGCGGTCGAACAGCACGATCTCGCCGGCCGACGGCAGGTGCGCGACGTAGCGCTGGAAGTACCACTGCGTGCGCTCGGCGTCGCTGGGCTTGGGCAGCGCGACGACGCGGCAGCGGCGCGGGTTCAGCCGCTCGCTGATGGCGCTGATCACGCCGCCCTTGCCCGCCGTGTCGCGACCCTCGAGCAGCACCACCAGCCGCTGCCCGGTGTGCTCGAGCCAGCGCAGCGCCTGCGACAGCTCGACCTGCAGCGCCTCGAGGCGGTCGAGGTAGTCCGACTTCGCGAGCGTCGAACCATTCCCCTTGCCATTCTTGCCATTCTTGCCGTTCCTGCCGTCTTGCCGCTTGGCCATCGCGCACCTCCGTCGTCGCGACGCTAGCGCAGCAGGCACGGCGTGCCAACAAAGGAAAAACCCGCCGGGCGCGCGCCGGGCGGGTCGGGCACTGCGGGCGCCGTCGGCGCGGCTACTTTTTACGGAACTTGCGGATCGCCGCGATCTGCGCGGCCATCGCCGCGAACTCGCTTTGCGCCTTCGCGAAGTCGATGTCGCTCTTGGCGTTCTTCATCGCGTCCTCGGCGATCTTCTTCGCCTCGGCCGCCTTCGCCTCGTCGAGGTCGTGGCCGCGGATCGCGGTGTCGGCCAACACGGTGACGCGATTGGGCTGCACCTCGAGGATGCCCCCGGCGACGAAGACGAACTCCTCGTCGCCGTTGTCGGCGCGCTCGATGCGCACCGCGCCCGGCCGGATGCGCGTGATCAGCGGCGTGTGGCGCGGCAGGATGCCCAGTTCACCGGCTTCGCCGGGCAGCGCGACGAACTTCGCCTCGCCCGAGAAGATCTGCTCCTCGGCGCTGACGACGTCGACGTGGATCGTATTGGCCATTCAATTACTCCAGAGCGGATCGCGCGCCAAGCCTGCCCAGGCAGCGACCGGAGCCAGCGGCCGCCGCGGATCCGGCTTCGCCGGTCCGCCGGCGGTGCTCCACCGGGCCACGCAGTGGCCCTTGCAGGGCCGTGGGGGAGGCGCCGAAGGCGCTTCGACGGGGGTCATTGGATCTTCTTGGCCTTCTCGAACGCCTCGTCGATCGTGCCGACCATGTAGAAGGCCTGCTCGGGCAGCGCGTCGCACTCGCCGTTGACGATCATCTTGAAGCCGCGGATCGTCTCCTTGAGCGGCACGTACTTGCCCGCGGTGCCGGTGAACACCTCGGCGACGTGGAACGGCTGGCTCAGGAAGCGCTGGATCTTGCGCGCGCGTGCCACCGCCAGCTTGTCCTCGGGGCTCAGTTCGTCCATGCCCAGGATCGCGATGATGTCGCGCAGTTCCTTGTAGCGCTGCAGCGTGGCCTGCACGGCACGCGTGGTGCTGTAGTGCTCCTCGCCGACGACGTTCGGGTCGACCTGGCGGCTCGTCGAGTCCAGCGGGTCGACCGCGGGGTAGATGCCCAGCGCGGCGATGTCGCGGCTCAGCACGACGGTGGCGTCGAGGTGCGCGAAGGTGGTCGCCGGCGACGGGTCGGTCAGGTCGTCGGCCGGCACGTACACAGCCTGGATCGACGTGATCGAGCCGACCTTGGTCGACGTGATGCGCTCCTGCAACTTGCCCATCTCCTCGGCCAGCGTCGGCTGGTAGCCCACCGCCGACGGCATGCGGCCGAGCAGCGCGGACACCTCGGTGCCGGCCAGCGTGTAGCGGTAGATGTTGTCGACGAAGAACAGCACGTCGCGGCCCTCGTCGCGGAACGCCTCGGCCATCGTCAGGCCGGTCAGCGCGACGCGCAGGCGGTTGCCCGGCGGCTCGTTCATCTGGCCGTAGACCATCGCCACCTTCGACTGGCTCAGGTCCTCGTCGACGACGACCTTCGACTCCATCATCTCGTGATAGAAGTCGTTGCCCTCGCGGGTGCGCTCGCCCACGCCGGCGAACACCGACAGGCCCGAGTGCGCCTTGGCGATGTTGTTGATCAGCTCCATCATGTTGACGGTCTTGCCGACGCCGGCGCCGCCGAACAGGCCCACCTTGCCGCCCTTGGCGAACGGGCAGATCAGGTCGATGACCTTGATGCCGGTCTCGAGCAGCTCGGTCGACGGGCTCAGCTCGTCGTAGGCCGGCGCCTTGCGGTGGATCGACGCGGTGCGCGCCTGGTCGACCGGGCCGCGCTCGTCGATCGGGTTGCCGAGCACGTCCATGATGCGGCCCAGCGTCGCCTTGCCCACCGGCACCGTGATCGGGTTGCCGGTGTTGACCACGACCATGCCGCGGCGCAGGCCGTCCGACGAGCCGAGCGCGATGGTGCGCACCACGCCGTCGCCGAGCTGCTGCTGCACTTCGAGCGTCAGCGCCGTGCCTTCCATCTTCAGCGCGTCGTAGACCTTGGGCATCTGGTCGCGCGGAAATTCGACGTCGACCACCGCGCCGATGCACTGGACGATCTTGCCTTGTGCCATGTCGTGTTCCTTCAATCAGTAACTCGTTCGCTCAGCCGCTGATGGCCGCCGCACCGCCGACGATCTCCGAAAGCTCCTTCGTGATCGCCGCCTGGCGCGTCTTGTTGTAGATCAGCTTCAGTTCGTTGATCAGGTTGCCGGCGTTGTCGGTGGCGGCCTTCATCGCCACCATGCGTGCGCTCTGCTCGCTGGCCATGTTCTCGGCCACCGCTTGGTACACCAGCGCCTCGATGTAGCGCGTCAGCAGCTCGTCGATGACGCTGGGTGCGTCGGGCTCGTAGATGTAGTCCCAGCCGTGGTCCTTCTTCTCGGCCTCGCTCTGCTGCAGCCGCTCGGCGCCCAGCGGAAGCAGCGGCTCGACCAGCGGCTCCTGCTTCATCGTGTTGATGAACTTCGTGTAGCACAGGTACACCGCGTCGAGCTGGCCGGCGACGAACGCGTCGAGCATGACCTTGACCGGGCCGATCAGCTTCTCGAGGTGCGGCGCGTCGCCGAGCTGCACCGCCTGGCTGACGACCTTGGCGCCGATGCGGTTCAGGAAGCCCAGGCCCTTGTTGCCGATCGCCACCGCCTGCACGCTCGCGCCGGCCGCCTGCACCTCGCGCATCTTGGTGGTGACCGCGCGCAGGATGTTGGTGTTCAGGCCGCCGCACAGTCCCTTGTCGGTGGTGACGACGATGAAGCCCACCGCCTTCGAAGCGCCGTCGACCTGCCGCATGTACGGCGAGCGGTACTCGGGGTTGGCCTGCGACAGGTTCGCGGTGATCACGCGGATCTTGTCGCTGTACGGACGCGCGTGGCGCATGCGCTCCTGCGCCTTGCGCATCTTCGACGCGGCGACCATCTCCATCGCCTTGGTGATCTTCTTCGTGTTCTCGACGGACTTGATCTTGCCGCGAATCTCTTTACCGACTGCCATGAGTCACTCCATTCAAGCGGCCACCGCGCGGCCGGCTGCACCGGTGCGCTGGCGTCGCCCCGAGGGCCACCGGGGGGCCCGTGCGGACCCCTCGGGGGAGGCGCCGAAGGCGCTTCGGGGGTGGGTCATGTTCAGGCGAAGCTCTTCTTGAACGCGACGATCGCGGCGGTCAGCTCGTCCTCGGCGGCCTTGTCCATCGCCTTGTCGGTCTCGAGCTTCTTCAGCAGCGCCGCGTGGCTGGACTTCAGGTGCTGGTGCAGCCCGCTCTCGAACGCCAGCACCTTCTTCACGTCGATGTCGTCGACGTAGCCCTTGTTGACGGCGAACAGCGTGGCGGCCATCAGCGAGATCGGCAGCGGCGAGTACTGCGCCTGCTTGAGCAGCTCGGTGACGCGCGCACCCCGGTCGAGTTGCTTGCGGGTGGCTTCGTCGAGGTCCGAGGCGAACTGCGCGAACGCCGCCAGCTCGCGGTACTGCGCGAGGTCGGTGCGGATGCCACCCGACAGGCCCTTGATCAGCTTGGTCTGTGCCGCACCGCCGACGCGCGACACCGAGATGCCGGCGTTGATCGCGGGCCGGATGCCGGCGTTGAACAGGCTGGTCTCGAGGAAGATCTGGCCGTCGGTGATCGAGATCACGTTGGTCGGCACGAACGCCGACACGTCGCCGGCCTGCGTCTCGATGACCGGCAGCGCGGTCAGCGAGCCGGTCTTGCCCTTCACGGCGCCGTTGGTGAACTTCTCGACGTAGTCGGCGTTGACGCGCGCGGCGCGCTCGAGCAGGCGGCTGTGCAGGTAGAACACGTCGCCCGGGAACGCCTCGCGGCCCGGCGGGCGGCGCAGCAGCAGCGAGACCTGGCGGTAGGCGACGGCCTGCTTGGACAGGTCGTCGTAGATGATCAGCGCGTCCTGCCCGCGGTCGCGGAAGTACTCGCCCATCGTGCAGCCCGAGTAGGCCGACACGTACTGCATCGCCGCGGACTCCGAGGCCGACGCCGCGACGACGATCGTGTAGTCCATCGCGCCGTGCTGCTCGAGGGCGCGCACCACGTTCTTGATCGACGACGCCTTCTGGCCGATGGCGACGTAGATGCAGATCATGTCCTGGCCGCGCTGGTTGATGATCGTGTCGATCGCCACCGCGGTCTTGCCGGTCTGGCGGTCGCCGATGATCAGCTCGCGCTGGCCGCGGCCGATCGGCACCATCGAGTCGATCGACTTCAGGCCGGTCTGCACCGGCTGGCTCACGCTCTGCCGCGCGATCACACCCGGCGCGACCTTCTCGATGACGTCGGTCATCTTCGCGTCGATCGGACCCTTGCCGTCGATCGGCTGGCCCAGCGCGTTGACGACGCGCCCGATCAGCTCGGGACCGACCGGCACCTCGAGGATGCGGCCGGTGCACTTGACGGTGTCGCCTTCCGAGATGTGCTCGTACTCGCCCAGGATCACCGCGCCGACCGAGTCGCGCTCGAGGTTGAGCGCCAGCCCGAAGGTCGGCGTGCCGTCCTGGGTCGGCGGGAACTCGAGCATCTCGCCTTGCATCGCCTCGCTCAGGCCGTGGATGCGGCAGATGCCGTCGGTCACCGATACCACGGTGCCCTGGTTGCGGATGTCCGTCGTGGCGCCCAGGCCCTCGATGCGGCTCTTGATGAGTTCGGAGATCTCGGCGGGATTCAGTTGCATGACTTGCTCCTAGGGGTTCCGACGCGCGACTACGCGGTCAGCGCCGCCTTCATTTGTTCCAGACGCGCCTTGACCGAGGTGTCGAGCACCTCGTCACCGACGACCACGCGGATGCCGCCGATCAGCGACGGGTCGAGTTCGACCTGCGCCCTGAGCCGGCGGCCGAAGCGCTTCTCGAGCGTCGCGACGACCTCGGCGAGCTGCGCCGGCTCGATCGGGTAGGCGCTGAAGATCGTCGCGTCGGACACGCCGCTCGAGGCGTTGACCAGCGCGCGGAACTGCGTCGCGATCTCGCCCGCCGCAGCCAGCCGGCCGTTGTCGATCACCGTGCGCAGCAGGTTCTTCGCGGCGTCGCCGAGCCAGGGCTCCTTGACCAGCGAGACGATGACGTCGAACACCTGCGCGGCCTCGACCTTCGGGTCGTCGGCGAACTCGCGCAGCCGCGGGTGCGCGGCCACCGTCGCGATGGCCGACACCTGGTCGGCCACGGCCGCGGCATCGCTCGGCGCGACCGCCTTGAACAGCGCCTCGGCGTAGGGGCGGGCGATGGTGGCGAGTTCGGCCATGGTCAGAGTTCCGCCTTCAGCCGGCCCAGCAGGTCCGCGTGCACGCCGGCGTTGATCTCGCGCTTGAGGATCTGCTCGGCGCCCTTGACGGCCAGCGTCGCGACGTCCTCGCGCAGCGCCTCGCGTGCCTTGACCACCTCCTGCTCGGCCTCGGCCCTGGCCGCGGCGATGATCTTCGCCGCCTCGGCGGTGGCGCGGCCCTTGGCCTCCTCGACCATCGACTGCGCGAGGCGCTCGGCGTCGGCGAGGCGGCGGGCGGCGTCGTCGCGCGCGGCCGACAGCTGCTCCTCGACGCGCTTGTTGGCCACGGCCAGCTCGGACTTCGCCTTGTCGGCCGCGGACAGGCCTTCGGCGACTTTCTGCGCCCGCTCGTCGAGCGCCTTGACGATCGGCGGCCAGACGAACTTCATCGTGAACCAGACCAGGATCAGGAACACGATCATCTGGGCGATGAGGGTAGCGTTGATGCTCACTTCGGGGCCTCGATCACTTGATGACGGAGCCGGCTCGCACCGATGTCGGCGCGGCGGCGCGACGCGAACCGCTGCGGCTTACTTCGGCAGGTTCGCGAGCTGGCCCAGGAACGGGTTGGCGGTGGCGAACCACAGCGCGATACCGGTGCCGATGATGAACGCCGCGTCGATCAGGCCGGCGAGCAGGAACATCTTGGTCTGCAGTTCGCCCATCAGCTCGGGCTGGCGCGCGGCCGACTCGAGGTACTTGCTTCCCATGATGCCAATGCCGATGCAGGCGCCGACGGCACCCAAACCGATGATCAGGCCGGCGGCCAGGGCGACAAAGCTGATGACTTCCATGATGACTCCTAGTCAGAAGGGGGTTTGGGGACGGAAAGCAGGAAAGCGGGAAACGGCAACCGCGCGCAGGCTCAGTGCGAGTCGTGGGCCTGACCGACGTAGACCAGCGTCAGCATCATGAACACGAACGCCTGCAGCGTGATGATCAGGATGTGGAAGATGGCCCACACGGTGCCCGCGACGATGTGCCCGACCATCAGGCCGATGCCGGTGGCCGACAGCGACCAGGCGCCGCCCATCAGCGCGATCAGGATGAAGATCAGCTCGCCGGCGTACAGGTTGCCGAACAGCCGCATGCCGTGCGAGACCGTCTTGGCGACGAACTCGATGATCTGCATCGCGAAGTTCACCGGCCACAGCAGGAAGTGACTGCCGAACGGCGCGGTGAACAGCTCGTGCACCCAGCCGCCCAGGCCCTTGATCTTGACGTTGTAGTACAGGCAGATCAGCAGCACCGTCACCGACAGGCCCATCGTGATCGACAGGTCGGCGGTGGGCACGACGCGCATGTAGTCCTTCATGCCGATCGCGGGACCGGCGGCGTGCCAGATCTGCGGGATCAGGTCGACCGGCAGCAGGTCCATGGCGTTCATCATGAACACCCACAGGAACACCGTCAGCGCGAGCGGGCCGACGAACTTGCGGCTGGCCGCGTTGTGCACGATGCCCTTGGCCTGCGAGTCGACCATCTCGACGAGGAACTCGACCGCCGCCTGGAAGCGGCCCGGCACGCCCGCGGTGGCCTTGCGCGCGGCCAGCCACAACACCCAGCACACCAGCACGCCGAGGGCGATCGAGAAGAACAGGGAGTCGTAGTTGACGACGCCGAAGTCCACCGGCCCGACCTGCGACTTGTTCTGCAGGTGCACCAGGTGGTGCTGGACGTACTCGCCGGGCGTGGGCGCGCTGCCTGAGACTGCCATGTTCGTCTGATCCGTCGCGTCGTTGTTCTCAGCGGCGGCGCCACGCGAGCGCCACCCAGTACACCTTGATGCACACCACCAAGCCCACCAGCAACGCCGGCCAACTCAGCGGCTGCACGATCCGCGGCGCCAGGGCCAGCATGGCCACCGAGACCGCGATTTTCACGAACTCCCACAACATGAAGCTGACGGCACTCGTGCCGGGCGACATGCTGGAGAGCCGGCTGGTCATGCCGCGCGCCATCAAGGCCCCCGGCACCACCACGACCGCCGCGCCATACAGCGCGGACCAGCCGATCGCCGCTTCGCCGGTCAGCAGCACGCCCACGGCGGCCACCACCAGCCCGACCGCGATCTGCGTCGCGACCACCCGCCACGGCGATACCGGCGGGTCCTTCTCCCTCAGTGCCTGTGCCTGCTCACGCGTCAGCGGCTTGACATCGCGGCGCGCCGCTTCGTCGTCCTCGTCGGCCCAGACCTCTGACCGGTATGGCCGTTCAGACATCCGGGCCCTTTCACGTTCGCTGGCAGCAAAGCCGCGGGATTATAGGGGCAAACCCGTGACCCCCCCGGCACCCCGCGAACGCCTGCTCCCATTGCCGCGCGGCGCCGCGCGGTGGCCGGCGTGCTGCCGATAATCGACACCACCCGGAACCCGTGGCGCCCGGCGCCCTCCAACCCGCATGCCCCTGCTGCGCCGACTGCTGACCCCCTTGGTGCTCGCGCTGCCGTTCGCCGCGTCGGCGCAGCTGCCCGCCGGCGCGGTGGTGACCACCGAGCAGGTGCGCGCCGAACTGCTGGCGCACGCGCCCGAGGGCGTCGCCCCGGGCAAGCCGCTGTGGCTGGGGCTGGCCATCGACCACGCGCCGCACTGGCACACCTACTGGAAGAACCCCGGGGACTCGGGGCTGCCGACCACCGTCGAGTGGACGCTGCCGCCCGGCTTCGCCGCCGGCGACATCGAGTGGCCGACGCCGCAGGCGCTGCCGGTGGGCCCGCTGATGAACTTCGGCCACGAGGGTCGTCTTCTGCTGCCGGTGCGCGTGGCCGTGCCCGACGACTTCGCCGCGCCGCGCCTGGACGTGAAGCTGCGCGCCGACTGGCTGGTGTGCAAGGACGTGTGCATCCCCGAGGGCGGCGACTTCGCGCTGAGCATCCCGGTGCAGGCGGCGACTTCGGCGCACGCGTCGCGCTTCGAGGCCGCGTGGGCGGCGCGCCCGCAGGCCGTCGACGCGTCGGCGAGCGCGCGCGTCGACGGCGGCGCGCTGGTCGTCAGCGCCGGCGCGTTGCCCGAGCGTCTGCGCGGCCAGGTGCTGCAGTTCTTCCCCGAACTGCCCGGCGTGATCGACAACGCCGCGCGCACCGCGCAGCGCTGGGACGGCGAGCGCTGGGAAGTGCGAGTGCCGCTGTCGGCGCAGCGCAGCGACAGCCCGGCGCAGATGGTCGCGGTGCTCGCCGCGCCGGGCGCCGGTGCAGGCGTGCAGGTGCGCTTCGCGGTCGAGGGCGCCTGGCCGGCGCCGGGCAGCACGCCGGCTGCCGCGGCCGCCGCCGACGTGCCTGCCGCCACGGCGGCGCCGCGGTCGTTGCCGCCGGCGTCCGTGCCGCCGGCACCCCTGCCCGGCTTTGCGTTCGCGCTGCTGCTCGCGCTGGTCGGCGGCGCGCTGCTCAACCTGATGCCGTGCGTGTTCCCGGTGCTGTCGCTGAAGGTGCTGGGCTTCGCGTCGCACGCGCACGACCGGCGCGCGCTGCTGGCCGGCGGCCTGGCCTACACCGCGGGCGTGGTGATCTCGTTCCTGCTGCTCGCCGCGCTGCTGCTCGCGCTGCGCGCCGGCGGCGAGCAGCTCGGCTGGGGCTTCCAGCTGCAGTCGCCGCTGTTCGTCGGCGCGCTGGCGGTGCTGTTCACGCTCATCGGGCTGAACCTGGCCGGCGTGTTCGAGTTCGGCACGATGCTGCCGGGCAATCTAGCGGCGGTGCGCGCGCGCCACCCGCTGGCCGACTCGGCGCTCACCGGCGTGCTGGCGGTGGCGGTGGCGTCGCCATGCACCGCACCGTTCATGGGCGCCTCGCTGGGGCTGGCCGCGACGCTGCCGACGGCGCAGGCGCTGGCGATCTTCGCGGTGCTCGGCCTGGGCATGGCGCTGCCATACCTCGCCGCGAGCGCCTGGCCGGCGCTGGCGCGGCTGCTGCCGCGACCCGGCGCCTGGATGGCGCGCTTCAAGGCGCTGATGGCGTTCCCGATGTTCGCCACCGTCGTGTGGCTGCTGTGGGTGCTGGGTCAGCAGGTGGGCATCGACGGCGCGGCCGGCGTGCTGGGGCTGCTGGTGGCGGTGGCCTTCGTCGCCTGGGCGCTGGGCACGCCGGGCATGGGGCCCAGGGGGCGCCTCGGCTTCGGCGCGACTTCGCTCGCCGTGCTCGCGCTGACGCTGGCCTGGGCCTGGCCGCCGCTGCGCGACGGCGCCGCACCGGCGCAGGTCGCCGCCTCCCCCGAGGAGCGCTGGCAGCCGTGGAGCGCCGATCGCGTGGCGGCGCTGAACGCGCAGGGGCGCACAGTGTTCGTCGACTTCACCGCCGCGTGGTGCGTGACCTGCCAGTTCAACAAGCGCACGGTGCTCAACGACGCGGTGCTGCTGGCCGACTTCGAGCTGCACGGGGTCACGCTGCTGCGAGCCGACTGGACGCGCCGCGACGCGGCGATCACCACCGAACTCGCGCGGCTGGGGCGCAACGGTGTGCCCGTGTACGCCATCTACCGGCCCGGCGCAGCGGCACCGCAGCTGCTGGGCGAGTTCCTGACCGTGCAGGAGGTGCGCTCGGCGATCGCCGCCACGCGCGCGGCGGCGCTGTAGCCGCACCGAAGCCGCGCCGCGGGCGCGGGTCGGGTTGTCCACCTCGTCAACAAGGAGTCGTCGATGATCGCCAGAAGCTTCTTGCGCACAACGCTCGCCGCGGCCGCGCTCGCCGTGGCCGGCGGCGCCTGCGCCGCTGCCGTGGTGGGCCAGCCGGCGCCCGCCTTCACCGCCACCGACGTCAACGGACGCAGCGTGTCGCTGGCCGACTTCAAGGGGCGCACCGTCGTGCTCGAGTGGGTCAATCCCGGCTGCCCGTTCGTGCGCAAGCACTACGACAGCCGCAACATGCAGAACACGCAGCGCAGCGCCGTCGCACAAGGCGCCGTGTGGCTGGCGGTCAACTCCACCGCCGAGACCAGCAGCGACTACCGCACGCCGCAGGCGATGGCGCAGTGGATGCAGCAACACGGCGCGGCCGCCACCGCGACGCTGATGGACGCCGACGGGCGCGTCGGCCGCGCCTACGGCGCGCGCGTGACGCCGCACATGTACATCATCGACGCGCAAGGCACGCTGGCCTACGCCGGCGCGATCGACAGCATCCCGAGCGGGCGCATCGCCGACATCGAGGCGGCGACCAACCACGTCAAGCAGGCGCTGCCCGAGGTGATCGCCGGCAAGCCGGTGGCCACGCCGGCGACGCAGGCGTACGGCTGCATGATCAAGTACGCCGACGGCTGACGGCGCGGCGCTGAGCGCCCCCCGGCGGCCGGCGCTCAGCGCGCGAACGGCGCGACGCCGATCCACGCCGCGTGCAGCCAGAACGCGAACGCCGCCCACGCGCCGACGCCGACGACCACCGCCGCCCCGGTGCCTGCCAGCGTGCCGCCGCCGCGCGGGGCGCCGGCGACGCGGTCACGCTGGCGCGCGGCGCGGAAGTCCAGCACCGCCCAGCCGAGGAACGCGCCAAACAGCACCACGTCGGCCAGCGTGCCATTGGCCAGCAGGTGCGCGAAGGCCCACAGCTTGACCCCCAGCAGCATCGGGTGCCCCAGCGCCGCCTTGATGCCGTTGCGCGGCACGTAGGCGGCGGCCAGCATCACGAACGACGCCAGCGTCAGCAGGCTGGCGACGTGGCGCATCGCCACCGGCGGCGTCCACAGCGGCACCGGGTCGTGGCGCGCCAGCCCGTAGCCCCAGACGATCAGCACGAAGCCGGCCAACGACAGCACCGAGTACGCACCCTTCCACGCCCCGACGCCGATGCGCGCGATCGTCGCGCTGCGCCAGCCGTCGGCGACGATGCGCACCGAGTGCACGCCGAGAAACACCACCAGGCCGAGGATCAGGATCGCCATGTCTGTTGCCGCACCGCGGGTTGTACCGGTCGGCGCATTGTCGGGCCTGCGCGCGGTCGCGCGTGCGACGGCCGGCCGCACGTCGCGACGCTATGCTTGCCGCGTCCACCCCACGCCGCGTCACCGATGCCCCACGCCGACACCCATCCCGCGATCCGCTACTGGTGGGAGGACTTCCCGGTGGGCAGCGTGCGCGAGTTCGGCGCCGCCACGCTGACGCGCGAGGCGGTGATCGCCTTCGCGCGCGACTTCGACCCGCAGCCGTTCCACCTCGACGACGCGGCCGCCGAGGCGTCGCTGTTCGGTCGACTGTCGGCCAGCGGCTGGCACACCTGTGCGCTGGCGATGCGCATGATGTGCGACGCCTACCTGCTCGAATCGTCGAGCCTCGGCTCGCCCGGCGTCGACCACCTGCGCTGGCTCAAGCCGGTGTTCCCCGGCGACACGCTGCGCATGCGCATGGAGGTGCTCGAGGCGCGGCCGATGAACAGCCGCCCCGACGTGGGGCTGCTGCGCACGCGCTGGGAGGTGATCAACCAGGGCGGCGACATCGTGCTGACGATGGAAGGCTGGGGCATGTTCCGCCGACGCGACCCGGGCGTCACGCCGGGCTGAACCCCGAGGTCGGCGCCCGCCCCCGGCGCGCCCGGTCAGCGAACGTACAGCACGCGCATGCCCAGCAGCGCGCCGCCGGGCCCATCGGTGATGCGCACGGTGGCCTGCTGCGGCGCGAAGCCGCGCGGCAGCGGCAGCTCGCCGCTGGCGCTGTGGTGCGTGCCAATCGACACCGCCACCGGCGGCAGCGTCACCGTGGTCTCGCCGCCGCTGGCCGTGCGCCCGCTCACCACGAACTGCAGCTGGCCGGCGAGCGGGCGGCTGCCCGCCTTGTCGCGCGTGAGCAGCACGTCGTACGCCAGCGCCTCGCCGCTGGCGCGCAGACGCGCGGCGCGCACCGCGACTGCGCCGCCTCGCGGGTCGGGCGGCAGCGCGGCGACCAGCGTCGCGACATCGGCGCGCAGCCCCTCGACGCTGCGCCGGCTGTCGGCGAGCTGCTCACCCAGACGCTTCGACTCGGCCAGCGCGGTCTCGAGCTGGCCTGCGGTGTCGGCCAACTCGCGCGCCAGCCGCTGACGCTCGGACTCGGCCTTCTCGTAGGCCTGCTGCAGACGCGTCGACGCGTCGTACGACAGGCGCGGCGGCAGGTGGCGCTCCTGCACGTAGACGACCGCCGCGGCACCGATGCCGACGCCCAACAGCAGCAGCACCAGCCAGCGGGGCGCTCCGGCGCGCTTGCGGCGCCGGCCGTGGCGGTCGAACGCGACCGGCTTGAACTCTCCGAGCATCGGCGGGGATTCTCCTTGGCAGCAGGAGCCGAGGTTACAACCACAGCCCCCCGGATCTGCAACACGATGCATCGTCGCGCGCCGACCTTCGGCCGGAACCCGCGCCGTGCGCCCGACTCCGAAGGCACATGACGATCACGCGACGCGCCTGGCTCGCCGCGGCGACGGCGGCGCTGGCCCCGCCGGCCGCGGCCGGCGCCGACACGCCGTGGCGCAAGACGATCCCGGCCAGCGGCGAGGCGCTGACCGCCGTCGGCCTGGGCACCTGGCTGACTTTCGACGTCGGCGACGACGCCATCGACCGCTCGCGGCTGCGCCGCGTGCTGCAGCGCTTCGTCGCCGCCGGTGGCGGCATGATCGACTCGTCGCCGATGTACGGCAGCGCCGAGCGCGTGGTCGGTGACCTGCTGGCCGACGTGGCGCCGCACGGCGACGCGGCGCGCCGGGTGTTCGCCGCGAGCAAGATCTGGACGCCGTTCGGCCCCGGCGGCCGCACGCAGCTCGACGACTCGCTGCGGCTGTGGCGCCGCGACCGGCTCGACCTGATGCAGGTGCACAACCTGCTGGGCACCGAGGCGCACCTGCGCACGCTGCGCGCGGCGCGCGACGAGGCGCGCGTGCGCTACGTCGGCGTCACGACGTCGCACGGCCGACGCCACGACGAGGTCGAGCGGCTGCTGCGCAGCGAACCGCTGGACTTCGTGCAGATCACCTACAACCCGGCCGACCGCCGCGCCGAGCCGCTGCTCGGGCTCGCCGCGGCGCGCGGCGTCGCGGTGATCGTCAACCGCCCGTTCGACGGTGGCGACGCGCTGCGCCGGCTCGCCGGGCGGGCGCTGCCGGCGTGGGTGCGCGCCGAACTCGGCGTCGAGACCTGGGCCGCGTTCGTGCTGAAGTGGGCCGTGTCGCACCCGGCGGTGACCTGCGCGATTCCGGCCACCGGCAACCCGGTGCACCTGGACCAGAACATGGCCGCGTTGCACGGCGCACAGCCCGACGCGGCCCAGCGCCGGCGCATGACCGAGTGGCTGGCGCAGATCTGACCCGCCCTGGCCCGGCGCCGCGGCGTGGCAGACTGCGCCGCGTCGACTTTGCGAGCCCCCCCCTCGATGAGCCTGCACCTGCAACTGCTGAAGCGCCAGGCCGAAGGCCGTCCGATCCGCGTCGGCCTGATCGGCGCCGGCAAGTTCGGTTCGATGTACCTGGCGCAGGTGCCGCGCACGCCCGGCGTGCACCTCGCGGCGATCGCCGACCTGTCGCCCGAAGGCGCGCGCCGCAACCTCGCACGCGTCGGCTGGGACGCCGCGCGCGTGCGCGCCGCGTCGATCGACGCCGCCCTGAAGGAGGGCACGACGCACGTCGGCGACGACTGGCACGCCCTGGTGTCGCATCCGGCGATCGACGTCGTCGTCGAGTGCACCGGCGCGCCGGTGCACGCGGTCGACCACTGCCTGGAAGCCTTCGTGCACGGCAAACACGTCGTCAACGTCACCGTCGAGGCCGACGCGTTCTGCGGCCCGCTGCTGGCGCGCCGCGCGGCCGAGGCCGGCGTGGTGTACTCGCTGGCGTTCGGCGACCAGCCGGCGTTGATCTGCGACCTCGTCGACTGGGCGCGCACCTGCGGCTTCCCGGTGGTGGCCGCGGGCCGCGGCCACAAGTGGCTGCCGCACTTCGCACAGTCGACGCCCGACACCGTGTGGGGCTACTACGGGCTGACGCCCGAGCAGGCCGAGCGCGGCGGGCTGAACCCGAAGATGTTCAACAGCTTCCTCGACGGCAGCAAGCCGTCGATCGAGAGCGCCGCGGTGGCCAACGCCACCGGGCTCGACGTGCCTGGCGCCGGCCTCGCGTACCCGCCGGCGAGCATCGCCGACATCCCGTTCGTCACGCGTCCGAGGAGCGAAGGCGGTCACCTCGAGAAGAAGGGCATGGTCGAGGTCGTCAGCTCGCTCGAGGCCGACGGGCGCGCGATCCCGTACGACATCCGCATGGGCGTGTGGGTCACCGTCGAGGGCGAGACCGACTACGTGCGCCACTGCTTCGAGGAGTACAACGCGCACACCGACCCGAGCGGGCGCTACTTCACGCTGTACAAGCGCTGGCACCTGATCGGCCTCGAGGTCGGTCTGAGCGTGGCCAGCGTCGCGCTGCGCCGCGAGGCCACCGGCGTGGCCACCGGCTGGAACGCCGACGTGGTGGCCACCGCCAAGCGCGACCTGCGCCCCGGCGAGATGCTCGACGGCGAAGGCGGCTACACCGTGTGGGGCAAGCTGCAGCCGGCCGCCGCGTCGCTGCGCCTCGGCGGGCTGCCGCTGGGGCTCGCGCACCAGGTCGAGGTCGTGCGACCCGTCGCGCAGGGCCGGATGCTGACCTGGGACGACGTCGCGATCGACGCGACGACACGCGCCTACCGGTTGCGGCGCGAGATGGAGTCGTTGTTCGCCGCGCGCCGCGACTGACGCCACCGCGCTGCGGCGCGGGCGACCACGGCCGGCGGCGCCGGCCCCGCCGAAGTCGCCCCGCGCGCGGTCACGCGCGCAGCGCCGCGAGCACCTCGTCGAGCATCTTCTTCGCGTCGCCGAACAGCATGCGGTTGTTGTCCTTGTAGAACAGCGGGTTGTCGACCCCGGCGTAGCCGCTGGCCATGCTGCGCTTCATCACGATCGAGGTCTTCGCCTTCCAGACCTCGAGCACCGGCATGCCGGCGATCGGGCTCGCCGGGTCCTCCTGCGCGGCCGGGTTGACGATGTCGTTGGCGCCGATGACCATCGCGACCTCGGCATCGGGGAAGTCGGCGTTGATCTCGTCCATCTCGAGCACGATGTCGTACGGCACCTTGGCCTCGGCCAGCAGCACGTTCATGTGCCCGGGCATTCGCCCGGCCACCGGGTGGATGCCGAAGCGCACGTTGACCCCCTTGTCGCGCAGCAGCTTGGTGATCTCGAACACCGTGTGCTGCGCCTGCGCCACCGCCATGCCGTAGCCGGGCACGATGATCACCTGCTTGGCCTCGCGCAGCAGCTCGGCCGTCTCGGCCGCGCTGATCGGCACCACCTCGCCGGCCGGCTGCGCCCCGCCGGCCGCCGTGGGCGTGCCGCCACCGGTGCCGAAGCCGCCGGCGATGACGCTGATGAAGTTGCGGTTCATCGCCCGGCACATGATGTAGCTCAGGATCGCGCCCGAGCTGCCCACCAGCGCGCCGGTGACGATCAGCAAGTCGTTGCTGAGCATGAAGCCGGTGGCCGCCGCGGCCCAGCCCGAGTAGCTGTTGAGCATCGACACCACCACCGGCATGTCGGCGCCGCCGATGGCCATCACCATGTGGATGCCGAACAGCAGCGCGACCACCGTCATCACCAGCAGCGGCCACATGCCCGCCGGGATGGTGTCGGCGCGCAGAAATTCGCGCCCGAACCAGATCACGATCAGCAGCCCGGCCAGGTTGAGCCAGTGGCGCGCCGGCAGCAGCAGCGGCTTGCCGCCGATCTTGCCCGACAGCTTGCCGAACGCGATCACCGAGCCCGAGAAGGTCACCGCGCCGATCAGGATGCCGACGTAGATCTCGACCTCGTGGATGACCTTCTCGGCGCCGCTGAACTGCACCGAGGTGTCCACGTAGCTCGCGAAGCCCACCAGGCAGGCCGCCAGGCCGACCAGGCTGTGCATCAGCGCGACGAGCTCGGGCATCTGCGTCATCTGCACCTTCTTCGCCGCGAACAGCCCGACCGAGCCGCCGACGACCAGCGCGCCGACGATCCACGGGATGCCGGCGGCCGTGACGCGCGGGCCCAGCACGGTGGCCAGCACCGCGATCGCCATGCCGACGATGCCGAACAGGTTGCCGCGGCGCGCGGTCTCCGGGTGCGACAGCCCGCCCAGGCTGAGGATGAACAGGATGGTCGCGCCGATGTAGGCGACGGTGGCCAGGCTCTCGGTCATGTCCGCGGCTCCTCGTTCTTGTCGTTGTTCACTTGCGGAACATCGCCAGCATGCGCCGCGTGACCGCGAAGCCGCCGAACATGTTGACGGCGGTGAGCACCAGCGCCAGCACCGCCAGGGCCAGGATCAGCCCCGACGGTCGCTCGCCGCCGCCGCCGGCCAGCGGCGGCGCCACCTGCACCAGCGCGCCGATCGCGATGATCGACGAGATGGCGTTGGTCACGCTCATCAGCGGCGTGTGCAGCGACGGCGTGACGTTCCACACCACCATGTAGCCGACGAAGCAGGCCAGCACGAACACCGTGAAGTGCTGCAGGAAGCTCGCCGGCGCAAACGCCCCGACCAGCCAGAACAGGACCGCGCCGACGCCGAAGACGATCGCCAGCGCCTTGGCCGACATCGGTTCGCCTGCGCCGTGGCCGTGGCCCTTGGGCGCGGGCGCGGCGGCCGCCGCCTTGGGCTTGGGCGGTGCGGCCGGCAGCTTGGGCGGCGGCGCGGGCCACGTCACCTCGCCCGCCTTGAGCACGGTCAGGCCGCGGATCGCGTCGTCGTCCATGTTGACGTCGACCACGCCGTCCTTGGTCTTGCACAGCTCCTCGGTCAGGCGCAGCAGGTTGGTCGCGTACAGCGTCGAGCTCTGCTTGGCCAGCCGGCTGGCCAGGTCGGTGTAGCCGATGATCGTCACGCCGTGGCGCACCACCGCCTCGCCGGGCACGGTGAGCTCGCAGTTGCCGCCCTGCTCGGCGGCCATGTCGACGATCACGCTGCCGGGCTTCATGGTCTGCACCATCTCGGCGGTGATCAGCTTCGGCGCCGGCTTGCCGGGGATCAGCGCGGTGGTGATGATGATGTCCACCTCGCGCGCCTGCTGCGCGTACATTGCGCGCTGCGCGGCCTGGAAGCCCTCGCTCATCACCTTGGCGTAGCCGCCGCCGCCCGAGCCTTCTTCCTCGTAGTCGACCTTGACGAACTCGCCGCCGAGCGAGACCACCTGGTCGGCGACCTCGGCGCGCGTGTCGTTGGCGCGCACGATCGCGCCCAGGTTGGCCGCGGTGCCGATCGCGGCCAGCCCGGCGACGCCGGCGCCGGCGATGAACACCTTGGCCGGCGGGATCTTGCCCGCGGCGGTGATCTGGCCGTTGAAGAAGCGGCCGAACGCGTTGGCCGCCTCGATCACCGCGCGATAGCCGCTGATGCCTGCCATCGAGGTCAGCGCGTCCATCTTCTGCGCGCGGCTGAGCTGGCGCGGCAGGCAGTCGATGGCCAGCACGGTGGCGCGCTTGGCCGCCAGCTGCTGCATCAACTCGGGGTTCTGCGCCGGCCAGACGAAGCCGATCAGCGTGCCGCCTTCGCGCATCAGGCCCACTTCGTCGGTGCTGGGCGGACGCACCTTGAAGACGATGTCGGCCTTCGCCCACAGTTCGGCGGCGGTGGCCACGACCTCGGCGCCGGCGGCGCGGTAGGTGTCGTCGGCGAAGTTCGCCGCGTCGCCGGCGCCGCTTTCCACCGCCACCGAGAAACCGAGCTTGCGCAGCTTCTCGACGACGTCGGGAACCGTTGCGACGCGCTTCTCGCCCGCCGCCGTCTCCTTCGGCACTCCGATCAGCAAAGCCATGGATCCACTCCTCGGATGTCCTGCAGTCCAGTCTCGCGGCCACGACCCGGCCGCACGCGCACCGCGAGGCATGGCGCGCAGGTCTTCAGGGCCGCGCCGGCCGTGACGCACGGGCGGGTTTCACCCGCCGCCGTCTCGCGCGGCACGCCGATCGACAGGGGGAAGACCTCCTCGCCAGCCTGCGGGTCCGTGCGGCCGTTCGCTGCGGCCGTGCTCGTTCGTCGCCGGGGCGGAGCTTACCTTACACAACTTCGCGGGCCGTGCCGCGCCGCTACCATCGCCGCATGACATCCCCGCGCTGGAGCCCGAGCGTGACGGTGGCCGCGATCGTCGAACGCGACGGGCGCTACCTGCTCGTCGAGGAGCACACCCCCGAGGGCCTGCGGCTGAACAACCCGGCCGGCCACCTCGACCCCGCCGAGTCGCCGCAGCAGGGCGTGGTGCGCGAAGTGCTCGAGGAGACTGCGCGCCGCTTCGTGCCGCGGGCGCTGCTCGGCGTGTACCTGTCGCGCTTCCGGCGCCCGGCGCGCGGCGAGGACGTGACCTACCTGCGGCTGGCCTTCTGCGGCGACGTCGGTGAGCCCGAGCCGGGGCACGCGCTCGACGACGGCATCGTGCGCACGCTGTGGCTGACCCCCGACGAGGTGCGCGCCAGCGCCGCGCGCCACCGCAGCCCGCTGGTGCTGCGCTGCATCGAGGACCACCTCGCCGGGCGCCGGCATCCGCTCGACGTGGTGACGACCGACCCCTCGGTGTTCGCGCCCGAGACGAAGGCATGACGACCCGCGAGCGCGTGGTCGTCGGCCTGTCCGGCGGCGTCGACTCGGCCGTCGCCGCCTGGCTGCTCAAGCAGCAGGGCCACGAGGTGGTCGGCATCTTCATGAAGAACTGGGAGGACGACGACGACGACGACGGGTACTGCTCGAGCAACGCCGACTTCGTCGACGCCGCCGCGGTGGCCGACGTGATCGGCATCGAGATCGAGCACGTCAACTTCGCCGCCGACTACAGGGACCGCGTGTTCGCCGAGTTCCTGCGCGAGTACCGCGCGGGGCGCACGCCGAACCCCGACGTGCTGTGCAACGCCGAGATCAAGTTCAAGGCCTTCCTCGACCACGCGCTGCGGCTGGGCGCGCAGAAGATCGCCACCGGGCACTACGCGCGCGTGCGCGAGCGCGACGCCGGCTTCGAGCTGCTCAAGGGCGTCGACGCCGCGAAGGACCAGAGCTACTTCCTGCACCGCCTGAACCAGGCGCAGCTGGCGCGCACGCTGCTCCCGCTGGGTGGGCTGCGCAAGACCGAGGTGCGGCGCATCGCCGCCGAGATCGGCCTGCCGAACGCGAAGAAGAAGGACTCGACCGGCATCTGCTTCATCGGCGAGCGGCCGTTCCGCGAGTTCCTCAACCGCTACCTGAGCCACGAGCCCGGCGACATCGTCGACGAGCGCGGACGCCGCATCGGCCGCCACGTGGGCCTGAGCTTCTACACGCTGGGGCAGCGCCAGGGGCTGGGCATCGGCGGCGTGAAGGACCAGGGCGCGCCGCGCGGCGGCGGCATGCACGCGCCGTGGTTCGTCGCGCGCAAGGATCTGGCACGCAACCGGCTGGTCGTCGTGCAGGGCCACGAGCACCCGGCGCTGCAGTCGGTCACGCTGCACGCCACCGACGCCAGCTGGGTCGCCGGTCACGCGCCGGGCGACGGCGCCTACGCCGCGAAGACGCGCTACCGCCAGGCCGACGCC
Organism: Azohydromonas sp.; assembly: GCF_035325925.1. Lineage (NCBI taxonomy): Bacteria > Pseudomonadati > Pseudomonadota > Betaproteobacteria > Burkholderiales > Sphaerotilaceae > Azohydromonas > Azohydromonas sp. Next base: position 40,352 of record NZ_DAOKZA010000010.1, read on the forward strand.
GCGTGCCGGTTCACAGCGCGCGGCGAGACCGGCTTTGAGCTGGTCTTCGACGAGCCGCAGTGGGCCGTCACGCCGGGGCAGTCGGCGGTGCTGTACGACGACGAAGTCTGCCTCGGCGGCGGCGTGATCGACGCCGCGGACGCGCCGATCGCGTGACCGATTCGTGGCGTGCGGGAGGGGCACCGCGCCAGCGCCTCAATCGGCGCGTGCATCGGCCGATAGGCACCGCAGCCCGAGTCCGCTGCACCCATCCGCCATGTCCTGCCGTCATGCCGCCTTGCCCGGCGCCCGGTCTGCCGCCGGCGCCGGTGCGGCCATCTGCCGATGCGCCGCCTGACCGCCCACTGGAGACTCTCGACGCGTTTCGTCGTGATGTCGCTCGCTGCGCTGCTGCTGGTGCAGGGCGCCGCGCTGCTGGCGCTGCAGCGGCAGGCCGACACTGCGCTGCGGGGTGTCGACGAGCGCCTCGAGCGCGGTGAGCGCGCGTGGCGCGCCGAGCGCGAGCGCGCGCCGGGCGCGACCGGGCTCGCCGCGATCGCGGCGCTGGCCACCGAATTCCGCGAACGCCATGAGATCGACCTGGCGCTGGTCGCCGATCGCGACGGGCGGCGCGAGGTCCTGTTGTCGACGCTGCCGGGCATCGACGCGGCAGCGCTGGCCGGCGCGCCGGCGGGCCGCGTCCGGCTGGGCGACGAGGTGTATCGCGCGCGCGTCGTGAACCCGCCCGGCGCAGCGTCGGCGCAGCCGGATGCGGTGCTGCTGCGCTCGCAGCGCCAGGCGCTGGCGCCGTACCGCGACCTGCAGCGCACGCTGGGCGCGATCACGCTCGGCGGGCTGCTGCTGTTCGGGCTGGTCGGCCTGTGGATGGCGCGGCGCGTGACCGCGCCGCTGGCCGCGCTGGCCGGCGCCGCGCGGCGGCTGAGCCGCGGCGACTGCACGTGGCCGGTCGAGCACCGCGAGCGCCACGACGAGATCGGCGAACTGGCGCAGGCCCTCGACCAGATGCGCGAGGACATCGCCACCCAAGAGGCCGAAGTCCGCCGCCTGGCCTACACCGACCCCCTGACCGGGCTGCCCAGCCGAGCGCGCTTGCGCGACGCGCTGCGCGGCGCGCTGCTCGCGCGGGCCGATGCGGCGCGCGACGCACGGGGCGGCGTGGCGGTGCTGGCGCTCGGCTTCGACCACCCCGGGCAGGTCGACGACCTGCTCGGCCAGGCCTTCGGCGACCAGGTGCTCAAAGCGGTGGTCGACCGGCTGCGCACGCTGCCGCTGCGCGAAGGCGACCGCCTGGCGCGCCTGGGCAGCGACCAGTTCGCGCTGCTGCTGGTCGACACCGACGGCGACGCCGCGATCGCCGCGGCACAGCGTCTGGTCCGCGACTTCGTCACGCCGCTGGTGATCGACGCACACACCGTCGAGCGCAGCGCCCACGTCGGCGTGGCGCTGTGGCCCGCCGACGCCACCGACGCCGACGCGCTGCTGGCGCGCGCCGAGCTCGCGCTGTCGACGGCCAGGCGCCGAAGCGTCGACGTGCAGGCGTACGACCCGTCGCTGGACTCGACCGGCACGCAGGCGCTGACGCTGCTGTCCGAGCTGCGCCGCGCGGTCGGCGAGGGCGAGCTGCGGCTGTTCCTGCAGCCGAAGCTGGCGCTGGCCGACACCGGCGTCGTCGGCGCCGAGGCGCTGCTGCGCTGGATGCACCCGCAGCGCGGGTTGCTGCCGCCGATGGCGTTCATCCCGCTCGCCGAGTCCACCGGCGTCGTTCGCGAGCTGACGCTGTGGGTGTTCGAGGAGGCCGCGCGGCGCTGGGAGTCGCTGCGCGGCGACGGCGCGCCGCTGCGCATCGCGGTGAACCTGTCGGTGCGCGACCTGCTCGACGCCCAGCTGCCCGACAAGCTCGACGCGGTGCTCGCGCGCCACCACGTGCCGCCGCAGGCGTTTTGCCTGGAGATCACCGAGCGTGCGCTGATGGACGACCCGCGGCGCGCCGAGATCACGCTGCAGCGACTCGCCGACAGCGGCTTCAAGCTCTCGATCGACGACTTCGGCACCGGCTTCACGTCGCTGGGCCAGCTCGCCCGCCTGCCGGTCAAGGAGCTGAAGATCGACCGCTCGTTCGTGACGAACCTCGAGCGCGACGAGCGCAGCGCGGCGGTGGTGCGCTCGACGATCCACCTGGCGCACGACCTGGGGCTGAGCGTGGTCGCCGAGGGCGTCGAGAGCGCGGCGATCTGGCTGAAGCTGCGCGAGTGGGGCTGCGACGAGGGGCAGGGCTTCCACATGAGCAAGCCGCTGCCCGCCGACGAGTTGCCGGCGTGGTGCCGGCACTGGCGCGAGAAGCAGGCGCCGGGGCTGCGATCGCGGCGGTCGCTGACGGCTTGACGCGGGCACACGCCGCGTGGCCGCGCCTGCCGGTGCCGCCCCACCTTGGAAGACGCACGGATCCGCGTCGACGACACGCGAGGCGATGGGCGCGGGGGCAGGCGCCCGTCAGCCCGCCACCCAGTCGAGCAGCGCGGCGGTGACCTCGGCCGGGCGCTCCCAGGTCAGCATGTGGCCGCACTGCGCCAGCTCGAGGTGGCGCGCGTGGGGCACGGCCGCGGCGATCTCGCGCGAGCACTCGGGCGGGGTCAGGGCGTCGGCGTCGCCGCAGATCACCAGCAGCGGGCAGGCGATGCGCGGCAGCAGCGCGCGGCGGTCGGCGCGGCCGATCAGCGCGCGGTTCTGCCGCGCCAGGTCGGACGCGCCGGCGCGCTCCAGCGTCATGCGCAGGTAGTCGTCGACCAGCGCCGCGTCGTGCTGTCGCGACGGGTGGAACGCGAAGCCGACGTTGGCGCGCAGCACCTCGGCGGCGGCGCCGTGCTCGAACTGCTCGATCGCCCAACGCCGCAGCGCGACCATCTCCGGCGTGTCGGCGCGCGCGGTGGTGCCGAGCAGCGCGAGGCCCTGCACGCGCTCGGGCGCCTGCACCCAGGCCTCGAGCGCGACGATGCCGCCCATCGACGCGCCGGCCAGCCGCAGCGGCCCGGGGTGCTCGGCCAGCAGCAGCGAGGCCATCGCCTCGATCGAGTCGGCGCGGCGGTGCACGTCGCTCACGTGGACGGAGGCGCGCGTCGCCAGCGCCGGCAGTTGGTCGCGAAACAGCGCGGCGTCGCAGGCCAGGCCGGGCAGCAGCACGAGCGGCGTCATGCGGCGCAGTGTGCCAGCGCACGCGCCGCGCCGGCGCGCGTCACTGCAAGGCGTCGGGCGCGGCGAATACCGTGCGCCACTGGCGCTCGGGCGGCTCGTCGTGCGTCTCGACCGGACCGAGCCAGTCGAGGAACAGCCGCGTGCACACGGTCTGCAGCCGTTCGCCGGCCTGCGGGTGGCGTGCGATCAGCGCCAGGTTGCGCGCGATCTTGTCGGCCGCGGCCAGGTGCGGCGTCTTCGCGTAGTGCGTCAGCAGCGCCAACGTACCGCCGATGATCGGCTCGAGCGGACCGCAGGCGGCCGGCGACGGCGATGTCGCGTCGTCGGCTGCAGCATCGGGCCCGCACGGGCCGGGGGGCTTGGACATGCGCGTTCTCCTGAGCTGGGCGGCTGGCAAGGTGACGGTTGCCGATGCATTATATGCGAATGAAACGCATTTGCAATGAGCATGCCGTGAACGCCGCCTCGGCCCGCGACGCCGCGCCCGCGGGCCCGGCACCTGCGCCGCGCTCGCGAGGGGTGCCGGCGCCGGGCGCGACCACGTGCGCGCACCGCGAAGCGACGGTGTGCACCCTGCCGGTTCAGGGGCTGCCGCCGCGGTCGGCGCCACGCCCCGCCGCTGCCAGAGCCGCCGCCCGCTTCAGCAGCAGCTCGCGTTCGCGCGCGTTGCCCGCCATCGTGGCGGCGCGCTCGAACTCGGCGTGCGCTTCATCGCGACGGCCCAGCCGCTGCAGCAGCTCGCCACGCACGCTCGGCAGCCAGTGGTAGTTCGCCAGCGCCGCGTCGGCGCACAGCCGGTCGACGATCGCCAAGCCCGCCGCCGGCCCCTGGGCCATCGCCACCGCCACCGCGCGGTTCAGCTCGACCACCGGCGACGGCGCGATCGCCACCAGTTCGCCGTACAGCGCGGCGATGCGCGTCCAGTCGGTCGACGCGGCGTCGGCGGCACGCGCGTGGCACGCGGCGACCTCTGCCTGCAGGCGGTAAGGCCCGGGCGGCGCACCCGACGCCTCGGCGCGCGCCAGCGCCGCCAGGCCGCGGCGGATCAGCAACCGGTCCCAGCGACGCCGGTCCTGGTCGGCGAGCAGCACCGGGTGGCCGGCCGCATCGGTGCGCGCCTTGGTGCGCGACGCCTGCAGCTCGAGCAGCGCCTGCAGTGCGTGCACCTCGCTGTCGTTCGGCGCCAGTTCTGCGAGCATGCGCGCCAGGCGTAGCGCCTCGTCGCCCAGCGCCGGGCGCATCCAGTCGCCGCCGGCGGTGGCGGTGTAGCCCTCGTTGAAGATCAGGTAGACGACCTCGAGCACCGACGCGAGCCGCTCTTGCAGCGCCTCGCCGCGCGGCACCTCGAACGGCACGCGCGCGTCGGCGAGCCGCTTCTTCGCGCGCGCGATGCGCTGCGCGATCGTCGCCTCGGGCAGCAGGTAGGCGCGGGCGATCTCGTGGGTGGTCAGCCCGCCGAGCAGCCTGAGCGTCAGCGCGACGCGCGACTCGGTCGGCAGCAGCGGGTGGCAGGCGGTGAACATCAGCCGCAGCAGGTCGTCGCCGATGTCGTCGCCGCGCGCGGCGTCCAGCGCATCGACGAAGTCGGGCACGACGTCGGCCTGCATCGCGACCAGGTCTTGCCCCAGCTCGTCGTGTCTCGCCTCGCTGATGCCGCGGTGGCGCAGGCGATCGAGCGCGCGACGCTTGGCCACGGTCGTCAGCCAGGCGCCGGGCCGGTCGGGCACGCCGTCGCGCGGCCAGTGCTCGAGCGCGGCGACCAGCGCGTCCTGCGCCAGCTCCTCGGCCGCGCCCAGGTCGCGCGTCAGGCGCATCAGCGCGCCGACGATGCGCGCCGACTCGATGCGCCAGACGGCGGCCAGCGCCTCGTGAACGCCGCAGTGCACGGGCGCCGCCCGACCGGCTCAGCACCGCTCGGGCGCGGCGTTCTCGTCCATCCAGAAGACCTCCCACTGGTGGCCGTCGGGGTCGGCGAAGCCATGCTGGACCATGAACCCGTGGTCCTGCGGCGCGTTCGGCGTGGTGGCGCCGGCGGCCACCGCCTTCGCGACCAGCGCGTCGACCTCTTCGCGACTGTCGCACGACAGCGCGAGCAGCACCTCGGTGCTGCGGCGCGCGTCGGCCACCGGCAGCTTCGTGAAACCCTGGAAGAAGGGTTCGACGAGCAGCATCGTGTGGATGCCTTCGGCGATGCGCACGCAGGCCGCCTGCTCGTTGGTGAAACGCGGCACGATGGCCATGCCGAGCGCCGCGAAGAACGCCTTCGACCGCTCGAGGTCGCGCACCGGCAGGTTGACGAAGATCTGGCGGCTCATCGCGACCCCCCCTGGCTGGGCAGGTTCAACTCGAGGAAGCGCTCGACGCCCGGGCTGTCGCCGAAGTCCTCCAGATCGAACAGCTGGCGCACCTCGACCACCGCCTGCCGGCCTTCGCCCACCGGGTTCGGGAAGCGCCGGCTCCATTCGAGCGCCTCCTCGCGCGAGCGCACCTGGATCAGCGTGTAGCCGGCGATCAGCTCCTTGGTCTCGGCGAAGGGGCCGTCGACGACGCGGCGACCCTCGGCGCCGTAGTGGATGCGCCAGCCCTTGCGGCTCGGCTGCAGGCCCGATGCGTCGAGCAGCACGCCGGCACGCGCCAACTCGTCGTGGTATGCGGCTATCGCAGCGAACATCGCCTCGTCGGGCACGAGCGTCGGCTCGGCCTCGAACTCGGGCACCGTGCGCACCATGATCATGAATCGCATCGCAGTCTCCCCGGCCTCAGCGTGCCGGCATCGGCTGCGGCTGAAGCACGCTGTGGCGGTTGCCCTCGGTGTCGATGAAGGCGACGTAGTCACCGACGCCGGGGATCGCCATCGGCTCGCCGAGGACCCGGCCGCCGGCGTCGGTGATGCGGGCCATGGCCGCGCGGACGTCGTCGACGCCGATCACCACCCCCGGATGTTGCGCCGGCGCGTCGGCCCCGAACGGGAACAGCCCGCCGTTGATCGCCCCGGCAGGCGCGCCGGGCCTGGCGTCGGTGGTCGCGGTGGTCGCCAGCACGTAGTCACCCATCTGGGGGCCGAGCTTCTCCATCTGCCAGCCGAAGGCTTCGGCGTAGAAGCGCGCCGCGCGGTCGCGGTCGCGGTAGGGCATCTCGAAGTGCACGACGGGGTCCATCGATGTGTCTCCTCTGACAGGGGTGGATCGGACGAGGCGCGGCAGCGCCTCCAACACGACGACGAACCAGCCGCCCGGAATCGACAGCTGCCGGCTCGGGACAAACCCTAGCCCGACCCCAGACTCTCTTCGTAGCAGGCCGCCACCGGCCGCACCTCGACGGTCGCCCACTCGGCGGCGGGGCAGGCCTTGGCCAGCGCCAGCGCCTCGTCCCGGTCGGCACAATCGACAAGGAAGAACCCGCCGACCATCTCCTTGGCCTCGGCAAACGGTCCGTCGACCACCCGCGCGCCGTGCCGGCTGACGCGCACCGCGCGCGTCTGCGACGCGAGCGACTGCACCGCGACGAGCTGACCGCGCTCGCGCAGGGCCTCGCCGAAGCGCTGCATGCGCGCGTAGGCTTCGCGGCCCTCGGCCTCGGTGCGGCCGGCGCGTTGCGACGTCGGCTCGACGATCAGCAGGGCGAACTGCATCGCAGGCCTCCTTTCGGGCTGGACTCGGTGACGCGCACAGGCGGACCGGCTGCGGACGTCACGCCGACGGCGCGCCGCGCCTTCCCCGCGACGCCGCCGACGGCCCGAGCCCGGCGATTGCACCACCACGAGACCCGCGACGGCAACTGCACGCTGCCGAGCCGGCGCAGGCCGGCTGCTGGCGGCTTGCTGGGCAGGTCAGATGCTGGCGTCGTAGTCGATGGTCACCGCAGCGTGGTCGGAAAAGCGCGGTGCGAGGTGGATCGACTCGCGTCTCGCCTTCGCGGCGAAGGCGGGCGTGGCCAGGTGGTAGTCGAGCCGCCAGCCGACGTTCTTCGCCCACGCCTGGCCGCGGTTGCTCCACCACGTGTACTGCTCGGGGTGCGGGTTCAGGCGACGGAACACGTCGACCAGCCCGACGTCGTCGATGAGCGACGTGAGCCATGCGCGTTCCTCGGGCAGGAAGCCGCTGTTCTTCTGGTTGCTGCGCCAGTTCTTCAGGTCGATCGGGTGGTGGGCGATGTTGATGTCACCGACCAGCACGAACTCGCGTTCGGCCTTCAACCGCCGCAGGTGCGGCTCGATCTGCGCCAGGAAGCGGTACTTCGCCTCCTGCCGCTCGGGGCCGCTCGAGCCGCTCGGGAAGTAGCAGCTGATCACGCTGAACTTGCGCCGCGCGGTGTCGTAGCGCGCCTCGACGTAGCGCCCCTCGGCGTCGAACTCGTCGCTGCCGAATCCGGTGATCACCGCGCTCGGCGGCTTGCGCAGGTACAGCCCGACGCCGGCGTAGCCCTTCTTCTGCGCAAAGTGGAAGTAGCCCGTCAGGTCTCCGATACGGTCGAAGCGACCGCTTACATCGACATGCTGGGCCTTGACTTCCTGGACCCCCATACAATCGGCGCCGGTCTGCGCGGCCCAGTCGAGGAATCCTTTGCTCGCCGCCGAGCGGATGCCGTTCAGGTTGAGCGTGACGAGCCGAAATCCCACCGTGACCTCCGCAGCCCCGACCCGCGCCGACCCGCTCGCCCAGGACTTCGTCAAGTTCTCGGTCGAGGCCGGCGTGCTGCGTTTCGGGGAGTTCAGGACCAAGGCCGGGCGGCTGTCGCCGTACTTCTTCAACGCCGGCCTGTTCGACGACGGCGCCAAGCTGGGCCGTCTCGCGGGATTCTATGCACGGCGCCTGATCGATAGCGGCCTTCAGTTCGACCTGCTGTTCGGCCCGGCTTACAAGGGCATCACGCTGGCCGCGGCGGTGGCCATCGAGCTCGCCCGGCTCGGCCACAACAAGCCGTTCGCCTACAACCGCAAGGAAGCCAAGGACCACGGTGAAGGCGGCATGCTGGTCGGCGCGCCGGTGCGGGGGCGGGTGCTGATCGTCGACGACGTGATCTCGGCCGGCACCTCGGTGCGCGAGTCGATCGCGATGATCGACGCCGCCGGAGGCACGCCGTGCGGCGTGGCCATCGCGCTCGATCGCCAGGAGCGCGCCACCGGCGCCGACGGCGCCGAACTGCCGCACTCGGCGGTGCAGTACGTGACCTCGCAGCTCGAACTCGACGTGGTGTCGATCGCGACGCTCGACGACTTGCTGCAGGTGCTGTCCCACGCCAGCGACCCGGCGCTGGCGCGCCACGCGGCGCCGGTGGCCGCCTATCGTGAACGTTATGGCATCTGACGCCCGGTCCCGCGCCCGTCGGCCGGCGTTCGTGCGCCTGCTGCCGGCGCTGCTGGGCGCCGCGCTGCTCGGCCCCGCGCACGCGCAGCAGCCACCGCCGACGAGTATCTTCACCTGCGTCACGGCCGACGGCCGGCGCCACACCTCGGACCGGCCGATCGCCGCGTGCCGCAACGTCGAGCAGCGCGAGCTGAACAGCGACGGGTCGCTGCGGCGCGTCATCCCGCCGACGCTGACCGCCGAGGAGCGCGCCGCCAAGGAGGCCGAGGAACGCCGCCTGGCGGCGGTGCGCCAGGCGCAGCTCGACGCCGTGCGACGCGACCGCAACCTGAAATCGCGCTACCCCGACGAAGCGGCGCACCAGCGCGCGCGCGAGGCCGCGCTCGACAGCGTGCGCGGCGCGCTGCGCTCGGCCGAGCAGCGGCTCGAGGAGCTGCGCCGCGAGCGCCAGCCGCTGCAGAACGAGACCGAGTTCTACGTCGGCCGCGAGTTGCCGGCCAAGCTGCGCCACCAGCTCGAGGCCAACGCCGCGGCCTCCGAGGCGCAGCGCAGCGCGATCGCCGCGCATCAGGCCGAGCTCGACCGCATCACCGGGCTGTACGACGCCGAGCTCGATCGGCTGCGCAAGCTGTGGGCCGGCGCGCCGCCCGGCTCGCTCGGCCCGATGCCGTCGACCGCCGTGCCGGTGTCGGCCAACGGCCGCGGCGGCAGCGCGCCGCGCTGAAGCGCTCAGCCGGCCAGCCGCCGGCGCAGCACGTCGTTGACCTGCGCCGGGTTGGCCTTGCCCTTGCTCGCCTTCATGACCTGACCGACCAGCGCGTTGAAGGCCTTGTCCTTGCCTGCGCGGAACTCCTCGACCGACCTCGGGTTCGCCGCGAGCACCTGGTCGACGATCGCCTCGAGCGCGCCGGCGTCGTTCATCTGGCGCAGGCCCTTGGCCTCGATGAGCGCGTCGACGTCGCCGCCTTCGCCGCTCCACAGCGCGTCGAACACCTGGCGCGCCGCGTTGTGGGACACCGTGCCGTCGACGACGCGGCCGATCAGCGCGGCCAGCGTGGCCGGCACCACCGGTGCAGCGTCGATTTCGCGCTGCTCGGCGTTCAGCCGCTTGCTGATCTCGCCGGCGAGCCAGTTGGCCACCGTCTTCGGCTGGCCGCAGGCGTCGCGCGCTGCCTCGTAGTAGCGCGAGAAGGCGAGGCTTTGGGTCATCAGCGCCGCCGCGTCGGCGCCCAGGCCGTCGTCGCGCTGGAAGCGTTCGGCCATCGCCGCCGGCAGCTCGGGCATCGCCGCGCGCACGCGCTCGACCCAGTCGGGCGGGATGACCAGCGGCGGCAGGTCGGGGTCGGGGAAGTAGCGGTAGTCGTGCGCGTCTTCCTTGGTGCGCATCGCGCGTGTCTCGCCGCTGGCGGGGTCGAACAGCACGGTGGCCTGCTCGATCGCCAGCCCGTCTTCGAGGCGCTCAATCTGCCACTGCACCTCGAAGTCGATCGCCTGCTGCAGGAAGCGGAAGCTGTTGAGGTTCTTGATCTCGCGCCGCGTGCCGAACGGCTGCCCCGGCTTGCGCACAGAGACGTTGGCGTCGCAGCGGAAGCTGCCTTCTTGCATGTTGCCGTCGCAGATGCCCAGCCACACCACCAGCGCGTGCAGCGCCTTGGCGTAGGCGGCGGCCTCGGCGCTGGAGCGCATGTCGGGCTCGGAGACGATCTCCAGCAGCGGCGTGCCGGCGCGGTTGAGGTCGATGCCGGTGAGGCCGTGGAAGTCCTCGTGCAGGCTCTTGCCGGCGTCCTCCTCGAGGTGCGCACGCGTCAGGCGCACAGTGCGCGACTGCGCGTCGAGCACGAAACCGACCTGGCCGCCCTGCACCACCGGGATCTCGTACTGGCTGATCTGGTAGCCCTTGGGCAGGTCGGGGTAGAAGTAGTTCTTGCGCGCGAAGATCGACAGCGGCGCGACCTTCGCACCCACCGCGAGCCCGAAGCGGATCGCGCGCTCGACCGCACCGCGGTTGAGCACCGGCAACGTGCCCGGCAGCGCCAGGTCGACCGCGCAGGCCTGCGTGTTCGGCGCGGCGCCGAAGCGCGTCGACGCGCCGCTGAAGATCTTGCTCTCGGTGGACAACTGCGCGTGCGTCTCGAGGCCGATCACGACCTCCCACCCGCGCACCAGCGCCGGCGCGGTCATGCGCCCGCCTCCGCCGGCGCGCGCCGATGGAAGTCGGTGGCCTGCTGGAACGCGTGCGCAGCCTGCAGCAGCACGCCCTCCTGGAAGTGGTTGCCGATCAGCTGCAGCCCCACCGGCAACTGGCGCCCGTCGGTCTGCGTGGCGAAGCCGGCAGGCACGCTCATGCCGGGCAGCCCCGCCAGGCTCGCCGGCAGCGTGAAGATGTCGGCCAGGTAGGCCTTGACCGGGTCGTCGGCACCCTCGCCGAGTCTCCACGCCACCGTCGGCGCGACCGGCCCGGCGACGACGTCGCACTGCGCGAAGCACTGGCGGAAGTCGTCGGCGATCATGCGCCGCAGCTTCTGCGCCTGCAGGTAGTAGGCGTCGTAGTAGCCGTGCGACAGCACGTAGGTGCCGATCATGATGCGGCGCTTGACCTCGGGCCCGAAACCCTCGGCGCGCGTCTTCTTGTACATGTCGACCAGATCCTCGTACTGCGCCGCGCGGTGGCCGTAGCGCACGCCGTCGAAGCGCGACAGGTTCGAACTCGCCTCGGCCGGCGCGATGATGTAGTAGACGGGGATCGACAGCTCGGTGCGCGGCAGGCTGACGTCGACCAGCGTCGCGCCGAGCCGCTCGAACACGGCCAGCGCGGCGCGCACGGCGCCGCCGACGTCGGCGGCCAGCGCCGCGGGAAAGAACTCCCGCGGCAGCCCGATGCGCAAGCCGGCCAGCGGCCGGCCGGCGGTGGCGCCGTCGCGCCGGCGCAGCAACTCGGCGTGGAAGTCCTGCGGGGCACGCTGCGCGCTGGTGCTGTCGCGCGCGTCGAAGCCGCTCATCGCCGACAGCAGCAGCGCGCAGTCTTCGGCGCTGCGTGCCAGCACCCCGGCCTGGTCGAGGCTCGAGGCGAAGGCGATCATGCCGTAGCGCGAGCACACGCCGTAGGTCGGCTTGATGCCGGTGACGCCGCAGAAGCTCGCCGGCTGGCGGATCGAGCCGCCGGTGTCGGTGCCGGTGGCCGCCGGCAGCAGCCGCGCCGCCACCGCGGCGGCCGACCCGCCCGACGAACCGCCGGGCACGCGCGCGCTGTCCCAGGGGTTGCGTGCCGGGCCGAAGGCCGAGTTCTCGTTGGCCGAACCCATCGCGAACTCGTCGCAGTTGAGCTTGCCCAGCGTCACGGCGCCGGCGCCCGGGCCCTCGCCCGGCACCCCGGTGCCGAGCCGCGCGACGACGGTGGCGTCGAACGGGCTGCGGTAGCCGGCGAGCATCTTCGAGCCGGCGGTGGTCGGCAGGTCGCGCGTGACGAAGACGTCCTTGTGCGCGATCGGCACGCCGGTCAGCGCTGTAGCGTCGCCGCGGGCGCGCCGTGCGTCGGCGTCGCGCGCGGCGGCCAGCGCCGCGTCGGCGTCGACGGCGAGGAAGGCGCCGAGATGTTCGTGCGCTGCAATGCGTGCAAGCAGATGTTGCGTCAATTCGGCGCTCGACAGCTCACGCCGGTCGAGCGCACGCGCGATCCCGGCCACGCCGAGGCGATGCGGCGCATCCGCACTCATTCGATGACCTTCGGCACCAGGTACAGCCCGTCCTCGACCGTCGGCGCGCTGCGCTGGTTGGCCTCGCGCGCGTCGGGCTCGGTGACCACGTCGTCGCGCAGGCGCAGCTCGACTGCGGCCACTGCCGACAGCGGCGTGTACAGCGGCTCGACGCCGGCGGTGTCGACCGCGCTCATGCGCTCGACGATCGAGAAGAAGCCGTTGAGCTGCGCGAGCATCGCGGCGCGCTCTTCGGCGTGCAGTTCGAGCCGCGCCAGGTGGGCGATGCGGCTCACGTCTTCGGAGGTCAGGGCCATCGGGAAATTGCTGTGCTGAAGTGGCCCGTTCAGGCCCGCGCGGCTGTCGTCCACGAGGAACGATGGGGTATTATCTCGCGCCAGTCAGGGCCCACCGCAGGCGTGCGTGCCACCGTACCGCACGGGCGCAGGCGGCGGGCTTTTTTCGTATCCGGTTGACCCCGGCCGGCCTTCGGCCCGAACCGCCCCCACACCCACCGCCCGCGATGCCGTCGACCCCCCGAGCCGCGGCCGCCCGGCGCCGCTGAGCGTCGCTCCTCCGCCCATCGCATCGCCCCCTGCGCCCCCATGTTCGAATCCATTCGTCGCTACTTCTCGACGGACCTCGCCATCGACCTCGGTACCGCCAACACGCTGATCTACGTGCGCGGCAAGGGCATCGTGCTCGACGAGCCTTCGGTGGTGGCGATCCGCCACGAGGGCGGCCCCAGCGGCAAGAAGACGATCCAGGCCGTCGGCGCCGAGGCCAAGGCCATGCTCGGCAAGGTGCCCGGCAACATCGAGGCGATCCGCCCGATGAAGGACGGCGTGATCGCCGACTTCACCGTCACCGAGCAGATGCTCAAGCAGTTCATCAAGATGGTGCACCCGCGCTCGATGATGAAACCGAGCCCGCGCATCATCATCTGCGTGCCTTGCGGGTCGACGCAGGTCGAACGTCGTGCGATCCGCGAATCGGCGCTGGGCGCCGGCGCAAGCGAGGTCTACCTGATCGAGGAGCCGATGGCCGCGGCGATCGGCGCCGGGCTGCCGGTGTCGGAGGCCTCCGGCTCGATGGTGGTCGACATCGGCGGCGGCACGACCGAGGTCGGCGTCATCAGCCTCGGCGGCATGGTCTACAAGGGGTCGGTGCGCGTCGGCGGCGACAAGTTCGACGAGGCGATCATCAACTACATCCGGCGCAACTACGGCATGCTCATCGGCGAGCCGACCGCCGAGGCGATCAAGAAGCAGATCGGCAGCGCGTTCCCCGGCAGCGAGGTCAAGGAGATGGAGGTCAAGGGACGCAACCTCAGCGAAGGCGTGCCGCGCAGCTTCACGATCAGCTCCAACGAGATCCTCGAGGCGCTGACCGACCCGCTGAACCAGATCGTCTCGAGCGTGAAGAACGCGCTCGAGCAGACACCGCCCGAGCTCGGCGCCGACATCGCCGAGCGCGGCATGATGCTCACCGGCGGCGGCGCGCTGCTGCGCGACCTCGACCGCCTGCTCGCCGAGGAGACCGGGCTGCCGGTGCTCGTCGCTGAGGACCCGCTGACCTGCGTCGTGCGCGGCTGCGGCATGGCGCTCGAGCGCATGGAGCGGCTCGGCTCGATCTTCACCTACGAGTAAGCGCCGCCCCCGGGCGCCGGCGCGCCGCGCACCATGCCGCTGGGCACGCTCGACCGCACCCCGCCGCCGTTCTTCCGCCAGGGCTACTCCGCCCTCACCCGGCTCGTGTTTTTCTCGTCGCTCGCGGTGTTCCTGATGGTCGCCGACACGCGCTTCGAGGTGGTGCAGCACCTGCGCGCGGCGATCGCCACGGTGCTGCACCCGGTGCAGCTCGCGCTGCGCGTGCCGGTCGAGATGGTCGCCGGCGGGCGCGACTACCTGCAGGGGCTGCAGCACGCGCTGGCCGCCGAGCGCAGCGCGCAGCAGCAGCTCGCCGCGCAGGCCGCTGCGCTGGCGCGCGCCGGTCAGCTCGAGGCCGAGAACCAGGCGCTGCGCGGCCTGCTCGCGCTGGGGCCGGCGGTGGCGCCGCGCGCCACTGCCGCCGAGGTCCTGTACGAGGCCGCCGACCCGTTCTCGCGCAAGCTGTTCGTCGACCGCGGCGCGACGCACGGCATCCGCGCCGGTGCGCCGGTGCTCGCCGCGCAGGGCGTGCTCGGCCAGGTCACGCGCGTGTACCCGCTGGCCAGCGAGGTCACGCTGCTGGTCGACAAGGACGCCGCGATCCCGGTGCTCAACCGCCGCACGCGGCAGCGCAGCGTGGCCTACGGCGGCCCGTCGCGCGGCAGCGCGATGGAGCTGCGCTTCGTGCCCGGCAACGCCGACGTGATGCCGGGCGACGAGCTCGAGACCTCGGGCGTCGACGGCGTGTACCCGCCGGGGCTGGCGGTGGCGCGCGTGACCAGCGTCGAGCGGCTGGCCGAAGGCGGCTTCGCACGCGTGCGGCTCGTGCCCGCCGCCGCGCCCGACGGCGTGCGCCACGTCCTGCTGCTCGATCCGCTGGGCACGCTGATGCCGCCGCGCCCCGCCACCGAGGCACGCGACGACGCCGCCCCACGAGCGCCGGGCCCATGATCCTGCCGCGCGCCACCGACCAGCTGCTGCTGCCGGCCAACCCCTGGTTCATCGCGCTGTCGCTGCTCGTCGCACTCGCGCTGAACCTGCTGCCGCTGGGGCGCGTGCCGGCGATGCCCGACGTGGTCGCGCTGGCGCTGGTGTTCTGGAACGTGCACCAGCCGCGGCGTGTCGGCGTGGGCATCGCGTTCGTGCTCGGGCTGGCGATGGACGTGCACGAGGCCAGCCTGCTGGGCCAGCACGCGCTGGCGTACACGCTGCTGTCGTACTTCGCGATCACGATCCACCGCCGGCTGCTGTGGTTCGGCGTGTGGTCGCAGATGCTGCAGGTCGCGCCGCTGCTGTTCGCCGCCACCGCGGTGTCGACGCTGGTGCGGCTGGCCGCCGGCGACGGCTTCGCCGGCTGGAGCCTGTTCGCCGCGCCGCTGATCGAGACGGCGCTGTGGCCGCTGGCGAGCTGGGTGCTGCTGGCCCCGCAGCGCCGACCGCCCGATCCGGACGAAAATCGGCCCCTGTGACCGACGCGCCGTCGCCGCATGGCTGAGCTGAAGAACGTCGAGCTCGAGCTCGACCGCTTCCGCCACCGCGTGTTCGCCGCGGTCGCCTTCGTGCTGCTGGGCTTCTCGCTGCTCGTCGCACGCATGGTCCACCTGCAGGTGATCCGGCACGACGAGCTGTCCACGCGCGCCGAGAGCAACCGCATCGCGGTGCTGCCGGTGGTGCCCGACCGCGGGCTGATCGTCGACCGCCACGGCGTGGTGCTGGCGAGCAACTACTCGGCCTACACGCTGGAGATCACGCCGTCGAAGGTCGACGACGTCGACGCGACGATCGACGCGCTGGCCGAGCTGGTCGAGATCCGCACCAGCGACCGGCGGCGCTTCAAGCGCCTGCGCGAGGAGGGCAAGAGCTTCGACTCGATCCCGATCCGCACCAAGCTCAGCGACGAGGAGGTCGCGCGTTTCGTCGCGCAGCGCTGGCGCTTCCCCGGCGTCGAGGTCAACGCGCGGCTGTTCCGCCACTACCCGCTCGGCGAGGTGGGTTCGCACCTGATCGGCTACATCGGCCGCATCAACGCCGCCGAGAAGAAGGCGATGGAGGACTGGGACGACGAGGTGCAGGCCAACTACCGCGGCACCGAGCACATCGGCAAGCTCGGCCTCGAGCAGAGCTACGAGGCGGTGCTGCACGGCGTCACCGGCTTCGCCGAGGTCGAGACCACCGCCGGCGGGCGCGCGGTGCGCCAGTTGCGCGCGACGCCGGCGACGCCGGGCCACACGCTGGCGCTGTCGGTGGACATCAAGCTGCAGGCGCTGGTCGAGCAGCTGTACGGCGACCGGCGCGGCGCGCTGGTCGCGCTCGACCCGCGCAACGGCGAGGTGCTGGCCTTCGTCAGCAAGCCCACGTTCGACCCGAACCTGTTCGTCGACGGCATCGACCACGACTCGTGGCGCGAGCTCAACGAGAGCATCGACAAGCCGCTGCTCAACCGCGCGCTGCGCGGCACCTACCCGCCGGGCTCGACGTTCAAGCCGTTCATGGCGATGGCCGCGCTGAACAGCGGCAAGCGCAGCGCCGACGTGGTCGTGCACGACGGCGGCAGCTTCATGTTCGGCAACCACCGCTTCCGCAGCCACGGCGACAAGGGGCTGGGTCCGGTGGACATGCGCCGCTCGATCGTCAAGTCGAGCAACGTCTACTACTACTCGCTGGCCAACGAGATGGGCGTCGACCTGATGCACCGCGAGCTGTCGCCGTTCGGCTTCGGCGCGCGCACCGAGATCGACCTGGTCGGCGAGGCCACCGGCGTGCTGCCGTCGACCGAGTGGAAGCGGCGCGCCTACCGGCGCCCCGAGCAGCAGAAGTGGTACGCCGGCGAGACGATCTCGCTGGGCATCGGCCAGGGCTACAACAACTTCACGGTGCTGCAGCTGGCCAAGGCCACGGCGACGCTGGTCTCGGGCGGCCAGCGTTTCCGCCCGCGCCTGGTGCGCGAGATCGAGAACGTGGTCGACGGCAGCCGGCGCACCGTGGCCGGCGACGCGCTCGAGCCGCTGCCGCTGGCGCCCGAGCACGTGCGACTGATCCGCGACGCGATGCACGACGTGACGCAGGAGGGCACGTCGACGCGCGTGTTCGCCGGCGCGCCGTACGCGAGCGGCGGCAAGACCGGCACCGCGCAGGCGGTGGGCGTGCGCCAGAACGAGAAGTACAACGCCGCCAAGCTCGCCGAGCATCAGCGCGACCACTCGCTGTACGTGGCGTTCGCGCCGGTCGACGCGCCGACCATCGCGCTGGCGGTGGTGGTCGAGAACGCCGGCTTCGGCGCCGCCGCGGCGGCGCCGATCGCGCGCCGCGTGTTCGACTACTGGCTCGCGGGCCTGTACCCGAGCGAGGAGGACATCGCGCTGACGCGCGAGGGCCGAAGCGCCGCGCCGGTCGGCACGCCGCGCCGCGCCGCCGACGTGCCGCTGCCGGGCGGCGCGACCGCCGCGGCGGCGCAGCTCGCGATGCAGGGGTCGTCTCGATGAACGCGCGCAGGGTCGTGCCGTGAACGCGGTCATCGAGCGGCCGTCGCCCTGGCAGCGCCTGCAGCCGGTGCTGCTGGCCTTCGACCCGTGGCTGCTGCTCGCAGTGGCGCTGCTGGCCGCCGCCGGGCTGGTGGCGATGTACTCGGCGGGCTTCGACCACGGCGCGCGGTTTTCCGGGCACCTGCGCAACATGGGCGTCGGCCTGGCGGTGCTGCTGGTCGTCTCGCAGGTGCCGCCGCAGCGGCTGATGGCGCTGTCCGTGCCGCTGTACGCGGTCGGTGTCGCGCTGCTGGTGGCCACGCTGCTGTTCGGCATCACGAAGAAGGGCGCGACGCGCTGGCTCGACGTGGGCATCGTGATCCAGCCCAGCGAGCTGATGAAGCTCGCGGTGCCGCTGATCCTGGCGTGGTGGTTCGACAAGCGCGAGGGCCAGATGCGCGCCGCCGACTTCGTCGTCGCCACGGGGTTGCTGCTGCTGCCGTTCGCGCTGATCGTCAAGCAGCCGGACCTCGGCACGTCGCTGCTGGTGCTGTCGGCCGGGCTGTTCGTGCTCTTCTTTGCCGGCCTGCCGTGGCGGCTGATCGTGCCGGTGCTGGCGCTGGGCGCGGCGGGCATCGTCGCGCTGGTGGTCTTCGGCGACACGATGTGCCAGCCCGAGGTCGACTGGAAGGTGCTGCGCGAATACCAGAAGCACCGCGTGTGCACGCTGCTCGACCCGGCGTCCGACCCGCTGGGCAAGGGCTTCCACGTGATCCAGGGGATGATCGCGATCGGCTCGGGCGGGCTGTGGGGCAAGGGCTTCATGAACGGCACGCAGACGCACCTGGAGTTCATCCCCGAACGCACCAGCGACTTCATCTTCGCCGCGGTGGCCGAGGAGTTCGGCCTGGCCGGCGTGGTCGCGCTGCTGCTGGGCTTCGGCTTCCTCATCGTGCGCGGGCTGGCGATCGCCGCCGAGGCGCCGACGGTGTTCTCGCGCCTGCTCGCCGGCGCGGTGTCGCTGACCTTCTTCACCTACGTGTTCGTCAACATCGGCATGGTCAGCGGCATCCTGCCGGTGGTCGGCGTGCCGTTGCCCTTCGTCAGCTACGGCGGGACCGCGATGGTCACGCTCGGCTTCGGCCTGGGTATCCTGCTGTCGATCGCGAGGAGCCGGCGGCTGATGCAGAGCTGAGCCGCCGCGGCGCGCACCTCAGGTCACCGCGCCGGCCGCGCCTTCGTCGCCGACCACCGGGAAGCGCACCGTGAACCGCGTGCCCGGGCCGTGCGGCGCCGACCCGCGCGGCTGCGTGTCCTCGACGGTCAGCGTGGCGCCGTGCTGCGCGGCGATCTCGCGCACGATCGCCAGCCCGAGCCCGCTGCCGTCGACGTTCGTGCCCAGCGCGCGGTAGAAGGGCTGGAACACCAGCTCGCGCTCGCCCTCGGGGATGCCGGGGCCGGTGTCCTCGACCTGCAGCACCGCGACCTGGCCGAACGGGTCGGCGAGCACGCGCACCGTCACGGTGCCGCCGGCGGGCGTGTACTGCAGCGCGTTGTCGACCAGGTTGCGGATCAACTCGCGCACCAGCACCGGCTGGCCACGCATCATCGGCACGCCCTCCGCCGGCGCCGGCCCCTCGTAGCCCAGGTCGATGCGCTTCTCGATCGCCTTGGGCACGAAGTCCTCGACGGTCTCGACGGCCAGCTGCGCGAGGTTGAAGCGCTGCTGGCGCAGCGCCTGCTCGCGGTCCTCGGCGCGCGCCATCGCCAGCAGCTGATTGACCATGTGCGCGGCGCGCTGGCTCGACAGCGCGATCTGCTGCAGCGAACGCTTGACCGACTGCGCGTTGCCGCCGGCGTCGATCTCGCGCTGCGCCAGTTCGGCCTGCGTGCGCAGCCCGGCCAGCGGCGTCTTCAGCTGGTGCGCCGCGTCGGCCAGGAAGTGCTTCTGCGCGCCGATCGAGTGGTCCAGCCGTGCCAGCAGGTCGTTGATCGCGCGCACCAGCGGCGTCACCTCCTCGGGCGCCTCGCGCTCCTCGATCGGGCTGAGGTCGTGCGCCTCGCGCTGGCGGATGCGCTGCTGCAGCGCGTTCAGCGGCGCCAGCCCGCGCCCCAGCGCCAGCCACACCAGCACCACCGCGACCGGCAGGATCACGAACTGCGGCAGGATCACGCCCTTGATGATCTCGGTGGCCAGCCGCGAGCGCCGGTCCAGCGTCTCGGCCACCTGCACCAGCGGCGGCTGTTCGGCCCCTTCGAGCGGCAGCGTGACCCACAGGTAGGCCACGCGCACCGACTCGTCCTGCACGACGTCGTCGCGGAACTTCAGCGCGCCCGGCTCGACCGGCACGCCCACCGGCACCGGCAGCACGCGGTCGCCGGCCACCAGCTCGCCGCGCAGGCCGAGCACCTGATAGTAGATGGCGCCGCCCTCCTCGCCGCGCAGCACGTCGGCCACGGTCGACGTCAACCCTGGCGGCAGCCGGATCTCGCGCGGCGCCTCGGCCTTCAGCACGATGCGCTGCGCGATGTGGCGCGCCAGTTCGCCCAGGTCGCGGTCGTACGGGCGGTTGGCGATGCCCTGCGCGACGACCCAGGTCACGCCCATGCTCATCGGCCACAGCAGCAGCAGCGGCGCGAGCATCCAGTCGAGGATCTCGCCGAGCAGCGAGCGCTGCTCGGGCAGTCGGGTGGCCATCGTGCGAGCGAGGATAGCCGCGGCGCCGGGCGTCGATTCAGCCGGGGATCTTCTCGAGGCAGTAGCCCAGCCCGCGCACGGTGGCGATGCGGATCGGCCCCTGCTCGATCTTCTTGCGCAGGCGGTGGATGTAGACCTCGATCGCGTTGTTGCTGACTTCCTCGCCCCACTCGCACAGCCGCTCGACGAGCTGGTCCTTGCTGACCAGCCGCCCCGAGCGCTGCAGCAGCACCTCGAGCAGGCTCAGCTCGCGCGCCGACAGCTCGATCATCTGGTCGTTGATGTAGGCCACCCGGCCGGTGGCGTCGAAGCTCAGCGGGCCGTGCTTGATGATGCTCGACGCGGTGCCCAGGCCACGGCGCGTCAGCGCGCGCACGCGCGCCTCGAGCTCGGCCAGCGAGAACGGCTTGGCCATGTAGTCGTCGGCGCCCAGGTCGAGCCCCTTGACACGCTGCTCGACGCTGTCGGCCGCGGTCAGGATCAGCACCGGCACGCTGCTGCCTCGCGCGCGCAGCTTGCGCAACACCTCGAGGCCGTGCAGCTTCGGCAAGCCCAGGTCGAGGATCACGCAATCGAACTCGTGCGACGCGAGCGCCGCGTCGGCCTCGCTGCCGCTGCTGACCTGATCGACGGCGTAGCCGGCGCTGCGCAGCGAGCGCAGCAACCCGTCGGCGAGCACCTGGTCGTCCTCGGCAATCAGTATGCGCATCGCGTCGTCTCCCCCGCGGTCGCGTCGCAATGCGCGCCCTGCGCACCCATTCTAGGGATTCGCCCGCGTTGACGCACACCCGATACTGTACGAACATCCAGTTGTGCCACAATCGCGACGATGAAACCGGAGAAGACCATGGATGCCCCCGTCAAGGCGCTGAACACCGAGAAGGCCAAGGCCCTGCAGGCCGCGCTGGCGCAAATCGAGAAGCAGTTCGGCAAGGGTTCGATCATGCGCCTGGGCGAGGGCGAGAAGATCGAGGACATCCAGGTCGTGTCCACCGGCTCGCTGGGGCTGGACATCGCGCTGGGCGTCGGCGGGCTGCCGCGCGGACGCGTGATCGAGATCTACGGCCCCGAAAGCTCGGGCAAGACGACGCTGACGCTGCAGGTCATCGCCGAGATGCAGAAGCAGGCCGGGGTGTGCGCCTTCATCGACGCCGAGCACGCCCTCGACGTGCAGTACGCGCAGAGGCTCGGTGTGAACCTTCAAGACCTGCTGATCAGCCAGCCGGACACCGGCGAGCAGGCGCTGGAGATCGTCGACGCGCTGGTGCGCTCGGGCTCGGTCGACCTGATCGTCATCGACTCGGTGGCCGCGCTGACGCCCAAGGCCGAACTCGAGGGCGAGATGGGCGACAGCCTGCCCGGCCTGCAGGCGCGGCTGATGAGCCAGGCACTGCGCAAGCTGACCGCGACGATCAAGAAGACCAACTGCATGGTCATCTTCATCAACCAGATCCGCATGAAGATCGGCGTCATGTTCGGCAACCCCGAGACGACCACCGGCGGCAACGCGCTGAAGTTCTACGCCTCGGTGCGGCTGGACATCCGGCGCACCGGCAGCATCAAGCGCGGCGACGAGGTGATCGGCAGCGAAACCAAGGTCAAGGTCGTGAAGAACAAGGTCGCCCCGCCGTTCAAGACCGCCGAGTTCGACATCCTCTACGGCGAGGGCATCAGCCGCGAGGGCGAGATCGTCGACATGGGGGTGGCGGCCAAGGTGCTCGACAAGAGCGGTGCCTGGTACGCCTACAACGGCGAGAAGATCGGTCAGGGCAAGGACAACGCGCGCGAGTTCCTGCGCGAGAACGCCGACCTGGCGTACGAGATCGAGAACAAGGTGCGCGAGGCGATGGGCATCCCGCTGCTGCCCGCCGCCACCGCCGGGTAGGCCCGCGCGCTCGGCGCGCGCCGCCGCGATGCCCGCGCTGTCGCTGAAGGCACGCGCGCTGCAATGGCTGGCGCAGCGTGACCATAGCCGCAGCGAATTGCGCGGCAAGCTGCTGCGCCTTGCCGCGGCGGCGCGGCGCGCCGGCAGCCCGCCCGACGACGACGACCCGGCGGCCCGGGCCGCCGAGGTCGACGCCTTGCTCGACGAGCTGCAGCGCCAGGGCTGGCTCGACGAGCGGCGCTTCGTCGAGTCGCGCGTCAACACCCGCGCGCCGCGCTTCGGCAACGTGCGCATCCGCAGCGAACTGTCCCGCCTGGGCGTGAGCCTCGACGCCGACGCCGACGCGGCGCTGCGCGCCAGCGAGGTCGAGCGCGCGCGCGCGGTGTGGGCGCGCAAGTACCAGGCGCGCGCGCCGGCCGACGCCGCCGAACGGGCGCGCCAGATGCGCTTTCTCGCCGGGCGCGGGTTCTCGGCCGAGGTGATCCGCCGCGTCGTTCCGACCCTCGGCGCCGACGACGACTGACACCACCGCGCCCACCGGGCGGCCCAGGGGCGCGTGCTACATTTCGGCGCGTTTTCCGCCCGCGCCGGCCCTTCGCCTGCAGTCCGAAGGCCTCTCGGCGCGCCGCGTCCGCCATGCCGCTGCCTCCCGCCTGCCCGTCGCGCCAGCCCAAGCACCGCCGTTCGATCGACGTGCAGGTGTTCGCCCGCGACGACGGCCTGTGGGAGGTGGACGCGACGCTCATCGACACGAAAACGCGCGACGTGCCGCTCGGTGGCGGCGTGCGCCGCGCCGGCGAGCCGATCCACGACATGCTGCTACGGCTCGTCGTCGACCGCGCGCTCAACGTCGTCGCCGCCGGCTCGCACACGCAGGGCATGCCCTACGCCGGCGAATGCGACCGCCACGACGACGCCTACGCCCGGCTGGTCGGCCTGAACCTCGGCCGCGGCTTCCGCCGCGCGCTGCTCGAGCGCGTCGGCGGCGTGCGCGGCTGCACCCACCTGACCGAGTTGGCGCAGGTGCTGCCCACCGCGGTGATCCAGGCCTTCGCCGGCGACGTCATCGACACCCGCGCCGACCGGCCCGGCGACCCGCGCCCGTTCCAGATCGACCGCTGCCACGCGCTGCGCGAGTCGGGCGACGTGGTGCGCGTGCATTTCCCGCGCTGGTACCGTCAGCCTGACGCCAAGAACGACGCCGACAATGCGCCGTCGATGCCGGCCACCACGCCGGCCTGACGCGGCCGCCGCCCCTTTCGTCCCTCCACTGCCCAGCCCGCCCATGAAGATCCACGAATACCAAGGCAAGGACATCCTGCGCCAGTTCACCGTGCCGGTGCCGCGCGGCGTGCCCGCTTTCACGGTGCAGGAAGCGGTCGAGGCCGCACAGAAGCTCGGCGGCAGCGTGTGGGTGGTCAAGGCGCAGATCCACGCGGGCGGCCGCGGCAAGGGCGGCGGCGTCAAGCTCGCGCGCTCGGTCGACGAGGTGAAGGCGCTGGCCGGGCAGATTCTGGGCATGCAGCTGGTCACGCACCAGACCGGCCCCGGCGGCCAGAAGGTGCGCCGGCTGCTGATCGAGGAAGGCGCCGACATCAAGAAGGAGTACTACGTCGCCGCGCTGACCGACCGCGCCACGCAGAAGGTCGCGATGATGGCCAGCAGCGAGGGGGGCATGGACATCGAGGAGGTCGCGCACCGCACGCCGGAGAAGATCATCAAGGTCTTCGCCGACCCGCTGACCGGGCTGACCGACGCGCAGGCGCTGGAGCTGGCGCGCGGCATCGGCGTGCCCGAGGCGAGCCAGGCCGAGGCGGTGACGCTGTTCAAGAACCTGTACCGCTGCTACATGGACACCGACGCGTCGCTGGCCGAGATCAACCCGCTGATCCTCGAGGGCAACGGCCACCTGAAGGCGCTCGACGCGAAGTTCAACTTCGACAGCAACGCGCTGTTCCGCCACCCCGAGATCGTCGCCATGCGCGACCTCGACGAGGAGGACCCGGCCGAGATCGAGGCGAGCAAGTTCGACCTCAGCTACATCAGCCTCGACGGCAACATCGGCTGCCTGGTCAACGGCGCGGGCCTGGCGATGGCGACGATGGACACCATCAAGCTGTTCGGCGGCGAGCCGGCGAACTTCCTCGACGTCGGCGGTGGCGCCACGGCCGAGAAGGTCACCGAGGCGTTCAAGATCATGCTGCGCAACCCGAACGTCAAGGGCATCCTGGTCAACATCTTCGGCGGCATCATGCGCTGCGACACCATCGCCGAAGGCGTGATCGCGGCGTGCAAGGCGGTGCACCTGTCGATTCCGCTGGTCGTGCGCATGAAGGGCACGAACGAGGACCTGGGCAAGAAGATGCTGGCCGACTCGGGCCTGCCGATCATCAGCGCCGACACGATGGCCGAGGCCGCGACGAAGATCGTCGAGTCCGTGTCCCTCCCCCGGAGCGCCTGACGGCGCTCCCCCTCAAGGGGGCGCCGCCAGCGGCCCGGCCAAGCCGGTTCCGCGGCGTCCGCTTGGATCGAAATCCGACTTCGAGGTCCGTATGAGCATCCTGATCAACAAGGACACCCGCGTCATCACGCAGGGCATCACCGGCAAGACCGGGCAGTTCCACACCCGCATGTGCCGCGACTACGCGAACGGCAGGAACTGCTTCGTCGCCGGCGTCAACCCGAAGAAGGCCGGCGAGGACTTCGAGGGCATCCCGATCTATGCCAGCGTCAAGGACGCCAAGGCGTCCACCGGCGCCACCGTCAGCGTGATCTACGTGCCACCTGCGGGCGCCGCGGCGGCGATCTGGGAGGCGGTCGAAGCCGACCTGGACCTGGCGATCTGCATCACCGAGGGCATCCCGATCCGCGACATGCTCGAGGTGCGCAACCGCATGAAGGCCAAGGAGGCCGCCGGCGGCAAGCGCACGCTGCTGCTCGGGCCGAACTGCCCGGGCACGATCACGCCCGAGGAGATCAAGATCGGGATCATGCCCGGCCACATCCACCGCAAGGGCCGCATCGGCGTGGTCAGCCGCTCGGGCACGCTGACCTACGAGGCCGTGGCCCAG
The DNA here is from genome assembly GCF_035325925.1 of Azohydromonas sp. Classification (NCBI taxonomy): domain Bacteria; kingdom Pseudomonadati; phylum Pseudomonadota; class Betaproteobacteria; order Burkholderiales; family Sphaerotilaceae; genus Azohydromonas; species Azohydromonas sp. Next base: position 65,303 of record NZ_DAOKZA010000010.1, read on the forward strand.
CTCACCGAGATCGGCCTCGGCCAGAGCAGCGCGGTGGGCATCGGCGGCGACCCGATCAACGGGTTGAAGCACATCGACGTGATGCAGATGTTCAACGACGACCCCGACACCGACGCGGTGATCATGATCGGCGAGATCGGTGGCCCCGACGAGGCCGAGGCGGCGCGCTGGTGCAAGGCGAACATGCGCAAGCCGGTGGTGGGCTTCATCGCCGGCGTCACCGCGCCACCGGGCAAGCGCATGGGCCACGCCGGCGCGCTGATCTCGGGCGGTGCCGACACCGCCGACGCCAAGCTCGCGATCATGGAGGAGTGCGGCTTCAAGGTCACGCGCAACCCGTCGGAGATGGGCCGGCTGCTGAAGTCGCTGATCTGAGCGCACACCGCGCCTCGCGCGACGGGCCGTCTGCGGGCGGCCCGTCGCGTTGCGGCGCCGCCGCTCTGTAGTTTTACGCACCGCCAGGCGGTACCGCGGCCCCTACACTGGCGGCCGAGTCTTCGGAGATCCCGGATGGAAGAGTTCTTGACCCCCGCGTTCTGGGTCGCGGTCGGGCAGATCATCATGATCGACATCCTGCTCGGTGGCGACAATGCGGTCGTCATTGCGCTGGCGTGTCGCCGGCTGCCGGCCAGGCAGCGCACCGCCGGCATCCTGTGGGGCACGGCGGGCGCGATCGGGCTGCGCGTGATCCTGATCTTCTTCGCGCTGACGCTGCTGGCGATTCCGTTCCTGAAGCTGGTCGGCGCCGCGCTGCTGGTGTGGATCGGCATCAAGCTGCTGGTGCCCGAGCACGAAGACGCCCACGGCAGCATCGAGGCCAGCGACAAGCTGTGGGCCGCGGTGAAGACGGTGATCGTCGCCGACCTCGTGATGAGCGTCGACAACGTCATCGCGATCGCCGGCGCCGCGCAGGGCGCCGGCGAGGGCCACCAGATGCCGCTGGTGATCTTCGGCCTGCTGGTCAGCATCCCGATCATCGTCTGGGGCAGCCAGCTGGTGATCAAGCTGATGGACCGCTTCCCGATCATCATCACGCTCGGCGGCATGCTGCTGGGCTGGATCGCCGGCACGATGGCGGTGTCCGACCCTGCGGTGGTCAGCCCCGACGCCTGGACCTGGGTGCCCAAGGTTCCGCAGACCGACGTCGTGAAGTACGCCGCCGGCGTCGCCGGTGCGCTGCTCGTGCTCGGCTGGGGCAAGTGGATCGCGTCGCGCCGGCCCGAACCGGCCTCCGACGCGACGGCCTGAGCGCGCCGGGTCGCCGCCACGCCGCCGCGTGAGCCCGCGCGACCGTCTGCTTGCCGCCGGATCGACGTTCGCGGGCCTGCGCGTCGCGCGCGTGCTCGCCCGCGGTGCCACCGGGGTGCTGTACCTGGCGGTCGACGCGGACTCGCGCGCGCTGGCACTGAAGGTGCTCACGCCGCACACCGCCGGTGACGACGACGCGACCGCGCTCGCCGAACGCTTTGCCCGCGAGGCCGAGGTGCTTCGCCGGCTGCGCCACCCGGCGATCGTCGAGGTCCACGCAGCCGGCGTGGAGCAGCAGCGCGCGTACCTGGCGATGACGCTGTTGCCCGGCGGCGACTTGCGCCGCCACGCCCGTGCGGCGCGGCTGCTGCCCGAGGCACTGGTGCTGCGGCTGGGCGCCGAGGTCGCCGACGCGCTGGCGCACGCCCACGCGCAGGGTGTCGTGCACCGCGACCTGAAGCCGGCCAACCTGGTGTTCGACGCCGCGTCGCGGCGCGTGTGGGTCACCGACTTCGGCGTCGCTCGCATGCTCGACGCCCATCGCACGCGCAGCGGCGTGCTGCTGGGCACGCCGGCGTTCATGCCGCCCGAGCAGCTCGCCGGCGCGGCGGCCGGCCCGGCCGGCGACGTCTACGCGCTCGGCGTCACGCTGTTCCAACTGCTCAGCGGCGAGCTGCCGCACGACGGCGCGACGCTCGGTGCCCTGCTGCAGGCGGTGGCGCGCGGGGCGCCGCGCTCGCTGGGCAAGCTGCGCCCCGACCTGCCGGCGGCGCTGGCCGCCTTCGTGGCCGAACTGACGCACCCCGACCCGGCGTCGCGCCCCGGCGCGACCGCGGCGGCCGAGCGGCTCGCGTCGCTGCAGGCGCTGGTGCGCTGAGGCCGCCGCGTCGACCGCCCCGGCAAACCCGGGGGGCGTCCGGTCGGCCGGACGCGGCACAATCGCGCTCCTCGGCGCTGCCAGCGCCACCGTCGCCGTGCCCCGCCGTGCCCCCATGAACGTCGAGTTCTTCGCCGCCATCGACAAGGGGCGCCAGCGCGACAACAACGAGGACGCGGTCGCGCTCGACGAGGACAACGCGCTCGCGGTGCTCGCCGACGGCATGGGCGGCTACAACGCCGGCGAGGTGGCCAGCGGCATGGCGACCTCGTTCATCCGCAGCGAGCTCGGGCGTTGGCTGCACGATGCCGGCGCGGCCGCCGACGCCGACGTGCGCCGCGCGATGGACATCTGCGTGGACAACGCCAACCGCGCGATCTTCAACGCCGCCAACGCCAACCCGCACTACGCCGGCATGGGCACCACGCTGGTGGTCGCGGTGTTCCGCGGCCCCCGCCTGCTGGTCGGCCACGTCGGCGACTCGCGCGCCTACCGGCTGCGCGGCGGCCGCCTGCAGCAGATCACGCGCGACCACTCGCTGCTGCAGGAACAGATCGACGCCGGCGTGATCTCGCCAGAGCAGGCGGCCTTTTCGGCGCAGCGCAACCTGGTCACGCGCGCGGTGGGTATCGAGGACACCGTGCTGCTCGAGACCCACCTGCACGAGGTGCTGCCGGGCGACCTGTACCTGCTGTGCTCCGACGGGCTGTCGGACATGCTCGACGACGCGACGCTCGTGCAACTGTTGAGATCGCACGAATTGCTCGCCGACGCGGGGCGCGCACTGATCGACGCGGCCAACGACGCCGGTGGAAAGGATAATATTTCGCTGGTTCTGGCCCGGGTGGCCGGCCAGCCGCAGGTGGGTCGTTCGTCGTGGTGGCCGTTCAGGCGCTGAACGCGCGATCGACGCCGCGCGCCGTTGGGAAGTGCTGGAAGATCCGCTACGACAAGAGGTCATGCGCATGGGCAAGCTGGTCGTCTCCCTCGACGGTGTCGTGATCAAGGAAGTGCAGATCACGAAGGACAAGACCACCCTCGGCCGGCGCCCGTACAACGACATCGTCATCGACAACCTCGCCGTCAGCGGCGAGCATGCGGTGCTGCAGATGGCCGGGCCCGACGTGTTCATCGAGGACCTGAACTCGACGAACGGCACCTACATCAACGGCAAGGCGGTCAAGAAGCAGCTGCTGGCGCACAACGACACGATCGAGATCGGCAAGTACAAGATCAAGTACCTGGTCGACAACGGCACCGACTACGAGCACACGATGGTCATCCGCCCCGGCGCCGCGCCGGGGCCGGCGTTCGCCGCGTCGCGCCCGGCCGGCGGCTCGGGGTTCGGGTCGCTCGCCGCGCCGGTGGGCCCGGCGTCGATCCGCGTGCTCAACGGTGCCGCCGCCGGGCGCGAGGTGGCGCTGACCAAGGTCGTGACCACGGTGGGCAAGCCCGGCGTGCAGGTCGCGTCGATCACCAAGCGGCCGGTCGGCTACGTGCTGGCGCACGTCGAGGGCAGCTCGCGCCCCAGCATCAACGGCGCCGCGCTGGCCGGCGACTCGGTGCAGCTGAAAAACGGCGACGTCATCGAACTGGCCGGCACGCAGATGCAGTTCGTTCAGGCCTGAACGCCCGCCGGGCGCGACGTGAACATCTCACGGCGGCGCCGGCGCGGTGATCGGCGGGCGACGAGCCGCGTGGCGCATGCACGCCGGCCTCTTGTGCACCCGAGGCCGGCGTCGCAACATCGCCCGATGCCTGCCCTGTTCTCGCCGCGCGCGCCCGCAGAGGTCCGGCCGCGGGACCGCGACCTGCCGGGCGCGGGCGCGGGCGCCGCGCAGGACATGACGATCCGCGTCCTCGGCTGCTCCGGCTCGATCGCCGCGGGCAGCCGCACCACCGCCTTCCTCGTCGACGACGATCTGCTCGTCGACGCCGGTACCGGTGTGGGCGACCTCACGCTCGACGAACTGCTGCGCATCGACCACATCGTCGTCAGCCACTCGCACCTCGACCACGTGCTGTCGATCGGCCTGCTCGCCGACACGGTGTCGCGCCGTCGCCGCGCCGCCGATCGCGCGCCGATCGAGGTGCACGCGCTGCCCGCGACGATCGCGGCGCTGCGCACCCACGTGTTCAACGGCGTGATCTGGCCCGACTTCAGCCGGCTGCCCAACCCCGAACGGCCGGTGCTGCGCTTCGTGCCGTTCGACGTCGGTGAGGTGCTGCGCTTCGGCGCGCGCCGCGTCGAGGTGCTCGGCGCAGCGCACACCGTTCCGGCGGTCGGCTTCGCGATCGCGCCGGCCGAAGGCGCGCCGGCATGGGTGTTCAGCGGCGACACCGGGCCGAACCCGGCGCTGTGGCAGCGGCTGCGCCAGATGTCGGTGGCACACCTCGTGATCGAGACCGCGTTCGGCGACGAGGACGCTGCGCTGGCCGAGATCAGCGGCCACCTCAGCCCGCGCACGCTGGCCGGCGAGCTGGCGCAGCTCGGCGCGCCGACCGACGTGCACATCACGCACATCAAGCCCGGCGAAGTCGACACCGTGATGGCGCAGGTCGCGGCGCTGGGGCTGCCGCACCGCGTGCACGCGCTGGCCAGCGGGCAGCGCCTGACGCTGCGCTGAACCTCAGCCCGCGTCGGGTCGCGCGCGCGGGCGCGCCGAGCCGGCCACCATGTCGAAGCGGAACAGCCGGCACTCGATCGGGCCGTTCCACATCGGCACGCGGCGCGTCGCCTTCAGCCGCATCAGCCCCGGCAGCTGCAGCTCGGGGCTGAGCACCCAGGCGGTCCAGCCCGCGTAGTGGCGCTTCCAGTGCGCCGCCAGCGCGGCGAAGAACTCGCCCGCCGACGCCGCCCGCTCGAAGCCTTCGCGCGCGCTGCCGCGGCCCTTGGGGGCGATGCGCTCGCCGTACGGCGGGTTGAGCATCAGCACGCCGGCGTCGGCCGGCGCCGGGCGCTGCAGCGCGTCGGCGGCCTTGAAGGCGATTGCCTCGCCGACGCCGGCGCGGCGCGCGTTGCGCGCGGCGAAGTCGGTCATGCGAAACGACACGTCGCCGGCGTGCACCGCCACCGCGGGCGCGTGCACGCGCTCGCGCGCGGCGCGGCGCATCGCCTGCCACGCCGCGGCGTGCGCGCGAAACGGCGCCAGGCGCTCGAACGCGAAGTGCCGCTGCAGGCCGGGCGCGATGCCGCACGCCAGCTGCGCGGCCTCGATCGCGATCGTGCCGGCGCCGCAGCACGGGTCGAACAGCGGCGGGTCGTCGGCGCGCCCGTGCCAGCCGGCGGCGGCGAGCATCGCGGCGGCCAGCGTCTCCTTCAGCGGCGCCTCGCCCTTGACCTCCTGGCCGGCGGCGCCGGCGTCGCGCCAGCCGCGCTTGAACAGCGCCTCGCCCGAGGTGTCGACGTACAGCGTGGCTTGGCGCTCGCCCAGGTGCAGCAGCAGCGGCAGGTCGGGCGCGCGCGTGTCGACGCCGGGTCGCGCGCCGGTGGCCTCGCGCAGCGCGTCGCACACCGCGTCCTTGATGCGCAGCGCCGCGAAGTGCAGGCTGCGCAGTGGCGCGGCGCGCGCGCTGGTGTCCACACGCAGCGTGTGCTGGGGCCCGATCCAGTCGGCCCAGCGCACGCGCCGTGCCAGCGCGTACAGGTCGTCCTCGTCGCGGTAGTCGCCGGCGGCCAGCGGCCACAGCACGCGTTGCGCGAGTCGGCTGCCCAGGTTCAGGCGCATCGCCGCCGATTCGTCGCCGTGCACGGTGACCCCGCCGCGGCCGGGCTCGACCGCCGCGTCGGCACCGAGCAGCCGGTGGCACTCGTCGACGAGCAGCGCCTCGGTGCCGCCGGCGCAGGGCAGGAACAGCGCGGCGCCGGTGCGCGCGGGGTTCACAGCGCCTTGCGCAGGTTGGCCGGCGCGATCTTCAGCGCCTCGCGGTACTTGGCCACCGTGCGCCGCGCCACCTGGATGCCCTGCTCCTCGAGCATCTTGCCGAGCTGGCTGTCCGACAGCGGGCGCGCGGCGTCCTCGGCAGCGACGAACTGCTTGATCAGCGCGCGCACCGCGGTGCTCGACGCGTTGCCGCCCGCGTCGGTGGCCAGCGACGAACCGAAGAAGTACTTCAGCTCGAAGGTGCCGAACGGGGTGGCCATGTACTTGGCGGTGGTCACGCGCGAGATCGTGCTCTCGTGCAGGCCGAGCTCGTCGGCGATCTCGCGCAGCACCAGCGGCTTCATCGCGATCGCGCCGTGGCTGAAGAAGTTCTTCTGCCGCTCGACGATCGCGCTGGACACGCGCAGGATGGTGTCGAAGCGCTGCTGCACGTTCTTCATGAACCAGCGCGCCTCCTGCAGCCGCGTCGACAGCCCGGCGCCGGTGCCGTTGCGCTGGCCGCGAATCGCCTGCGCGTAGAGGTCGTTGATGCGCAGGCGCGGCATCACGTCGGGGTTGAGCACGCACTTCCAGCCGCGCCCGCTCCTCACGACGATCACGTCGGGCACCACGATGTTCGCCTCGGCGCGGGAGAACGGCCGCCCGGGCTTGGGTTCGCACGCCACGATCAGCGACTGCGCCTGCCGGATCAGCTCGTCGTCGGCACCGGTCACGGCCATCAGCCGCCTGACGTCGCGCCGCGCCAGCAGCTCGAGGTGCTGCTCGCAGATCGCCAGCGCGACCGCGCGCGCCGGCGTGTCGGGCCGCTCGCGCAGCTGCAGCTGCAGGCACTCGCGCAGGTCGCGTGCGCCGACGCCGCAGGGCTCCATCGCCTGCAGCCAGTGCAGCGCGCAGCGCAGCCGCGCCAGCAGCTCGTCGCGGACCTCGTCGTCGTCGCCGGCGAGCTGCCGCGCGATGTCGTCGAGCGCGTCGGCAAGGTAGCCGTCGTCGTCGAGCGAGTCGATGAGCGCCTCGACCGCCGCCGCGTCCTCGGCCGACAGCCGCATGCCCGCGAGCTGGCGGCGCAGGTGGGCGGCCAGCGTGTCGCCGCCGCCGCCTTGCTGCGGCTCGAAGTCGGCGTCGTCGCCGGCGCCCGGCGGCGTCTCGCGGATGCCGTCGAAGTCGTCGCCCTCGGTGCCGTTGGCCCAGTCCTCGCGTTCGGTCGCGCCGGCCTCGTCGCGGTCGATGCCGGCCGGCTCGTCGTTGTCGACGCGGCCGTCGGTGTCGTCGCGCTCGGCGGCGGGCGTGGGCACCGCGGCGGCGGTGTCGAGCGAGGCCTCGAACGGCGTCGGCACCTCGTCGTCGAGCTCGATGAACGGGTTGGCCTCGAGCATCTGCTCGACTTCCTGGTGCAGCTCGAGCGTCGACAGCTGCAGCAGCCGGATCGACTGCTGCAGCTGCGGCGTCAGCGCCAGGTGTTGCGACAGCCGGACCTGCAGTGACGGCTTCATGCTCATGGCGACGGCGCGGCCCTACATGCGGAAGTGCTCGCCGAGGTACACCTTGCGAACGTCGGGGTCGTCGACGATGTCCGCCGGGGTGCCTTCGGCGAGCACCTGCCCGTCGCTGATGATGTAGGCGCGGTCGCAGATGCCCAGCGTCTCGCGCACGTTGTGGTCGGTGATCAGCACGCCGATGCCGCGTGCCTTCAGGAAGCCGATGATGCGCTGGATCTCGATCACCGCGATCGGGTCGACGCCGGCGAACGGCTCGTCGAGCAGGATGAAGCGCGGCTGCGTGGCCAGCGCGCGCGCGATCTCGACGCGCCGGCGCTCGCCGCCCGACAGCGCCGGCGCGGGGCTGGCGCGCAGCTTGTCGATGCTCAGGTCGAGCAGCAGGTCCTCGAGCTGGCGCTCGATCTCGGCCGGCCGCAGCGGCCGGCCGTCGGCGCCGCGCTGCAGCTCGAGCACGGCGCGGATGTTCTCCTCGACCGTGAGCTTGCGGAAGATCGACGCCTCCTGCGGCAGGTAGCTCAGCCCCAGGCGCGAGCGCTCGTGGATCGGGCGGTGGTGCACCGGCTCGCCGTCGATCAGGATCTCGCCGGCGTCGGCGCGCACCAGCCCGACGACCATGTAGAAGATCGTCGTCTTGCCCGCGCCGTTGGGCCCGAGTAGGCCGACCACCTCGCCGGCGCTGACCGCCAGCGCGACGTCCCTGACGACCACGCGCGCGCCGTAGCGCTTGTGCAGACCCTGGGCCTCGAGTCGGCTGACCGCCGTCGACGCCAGCGTCGACGCGGCGTCGAGCGGCGCCTTCAACGCGGCGTCCCCGCCGGCGGCGCCGAGGCCGCCGCCTCGCGCGGGGTCAGCACCGCGCGCACGCGCCCGCCGCCGTCGCCGCCGACGCTGAACACCTCGTTGACGTTGTCGTAGGTGATCAGGTCCCCGCTCACCTCGTCGGCCGGCGTACTGCCGCGCAGTCGCCGCAGCGTCGCGTTGCCGCGCAGCCGCACCGTGTCGGCACGGCTGTCGTACTCGATGCGCTCGGCACGGCCGTCGATGAACTCGTCGAGGCCGTCGCGCTTCTGGCGGAACGTCGCCGGTTGCCCTGGCTGCCCGGTCGCGACGGCGCTGCGCCAGCCCTCCGGGGTCTCGCGCACCTCGACGCGCTCGGCGGTGATGCGCATCGTGCCCTGCGTGATGACGACCTTGCCGTTGAAGACGACCACCTGCCGGGCCAGGTCGACCGTGCTCTGCTTGTCGGCCTCGATGGTCAGCGGCAGGCTGCGGTCGCCGCGCTCGGCCCGCACCTGCGCCGGCGCCGCGGCGAACAGCAGGGCCAGCAGCGACAGGGCGGCAAGAGGTGCGATCGGCATGGCGGCACAGAACTTGCAGAGCATTCTAGCCATGCCGCTGCGCCGCACCGCGGCGGCGCGCAGAAAAATGTCACGCCGGCATCGCGCCGATGCACGGCGCCGGCGTCAGCCGCCGCGGCGCACGGTCTGCACGAGGAAGTCGGTCACCTGCAGCGAACGCTCGTTGCTGCCGGCCAGGCTGCCCGAGGTGAAGAAGCGTCCGTGCACGCCCATCGACGGCGTGCCGTCGATCTTGTAGGCCTCGGCCAGCGCCTTGGCCTGGCGCGCCTTGGTCGACACGCCGAACGAGCGCAGCGCGTCGACGAACTTGTCGCGGTCCAGCCCCTGCTCGGCGGCGAACGCGGCGATGTCGGACTCCTTGTCGAGGCGGCGGCGCTGCACGTGCATCGCGGCGAACACACGCCGGTGCAGCTTGTCGACCTCACCCAGCGCCTCGAGCGCATAGAACAGCCTGGCGTGCGTCTCGTGCATCGCGCTGAAGCCCACCGGCACGCGGCGGAACGCCACGTCGCCGGGCAGGCGCGCCGACCAGGTCTCGACCGCCGGCTGGAACGCGTTGCAGTGCGGGCAGCCGTACCAGAAGAACTCGAGCACGTCGATCTTGCCCGGTGTCGAGGTCGGCGCCGGTTGCGCCAGGCGGATGTAGTCGCGGCCTTCGACGAACGGCGCCTGCTGCGCCAGCGAGTGGCCCGCGAACGGCAGCGCGACGCCGGCGGCGGCGAGTTGCAGGGAGAAGCGGCGGCGGTTCATCGGCAGAGTCCTTCGTTGCACGGCCGCCGCGGTGTCGCGCGACGGCCCGGAGGTTCAAGGGCAGGGTACGGCGGCCACGCCGGACCCCGGTCGGCATACATGCTTCAACGCTCGACGCGCACCAGCGCTGACTCGACCGCGTTGCTCTTCAGCCGTTCCTGCGCGGCGTCGGCCTGGTCCTTCAGCTCGAACGGGCCCAGGCGCACGCGGTAGACGGTGCGCCCGGCCTGCTGGCGCTCGCTGATGCGCGCGGCGAATCCGAGCATTGCCAGGCGCGCGCGCTGCTGTTCGGCATCCTCGGAGCGAGAGTAAGCGCCAACCTGCACGAAATAGCGGAAGGCGTCGGTGCCCGGCACGGTGGCCGGCGCGGCCGGCGACGGCGCCACCCCCGCGAGGATCGCCGCCGGATCGCGCGTGCGTGGGGCGGCCGGCGCGCTCGCGGACGTCACCGGGGCGGCGGACCGCGGAGGCGCTTCCGGGGACGGCTGCGATGCCGGCGCCTCGGCACGCTGCGCCGGTTTTCCGGCCAGCGGGCCGTTGGGATCCCAGCGCTTGAGCCGTTCGGCCTCGGCGGCGTCGATCTCGCTGCTGCGCTGCGGCACCTTGTCGACGAAGGGCACCGGCACCTTGGTCACGTACAGCGCCACCGCCAGCGCCAGCGCCAGGCCGACCAGCAGCCCGACGACCATCCCGAGCACGAAGCCGCCGCGCTGCGTCGAGGCCGTCATGCCGCCTCCGTGACCACGTCTTCGGCGCGCGCCATCGCCTCGGGCGCCGATACCCCGAGCAGCGCCAGCGCGTTGCGCAGCACCTGCCGCACCGCGGCCAGCAGCGCGACGCGCGCGCGCGCCAGCTCGCCGTCGTCGACGAGGAATCGCTCGGCGGCGTAGTAGGCGTGGAACGCCGCGGCGAGGTCGCGCAGGAAGAACGCGACGTCGTGCGGCGCCAGCTCGGCGGCGGCACGCTCGAGCATCGCCGGGTAGTCGGCGAGCTTGAGCATCAGCGCGGCCTCGGTCGGCGCGGTCAGTCGGGACAGGTCGGCGCCAGGCAGCGTCGACTCGTCGCCGCCGTGCTGCTGCACCCACTGCGCGATCACCGAGCAGATGCGTGCATGCGCGTACTGCACGTAGAACACCGGGTTCTCGTCGTTGCGCTTGAGCGCGAGGTCGACGTCGAACACGAACTCGGTGTCGGCCTTGCGGCTGATCAGGAAGAAGCGCACGGCGTCGCGGCTGGTCCAGTCGATCAGGTCGCGCAGCGTCACGTAGCTGCCGGCGCGCTTGGAGATCTTCACCTCCTGGCCGCCGCGCATCACGGTGACCATCTTGTGCAGCACGTAGTCGGGGTAGCCGGCGGGGATGCCGGCGCCGGCGGCCTGCAGCCCGGCGCGCACCCGCGCGATCGTGCCGTGGTGGTCGCTGCCCTGGATGTTGACCGCCTTCGTGAAGCCGCGCTCGAACTTGGCGATGTGGTAGGCGACGTCGGGCACGAAGTAGGTGTAGCTGCCGTCGGACTTGCGCATCACGCGGTCCTTGTCGTCGCCGTACTCGGTGCTGCGCAGCCACAGCGCGCCGCCGTCCTCGAAGGTCTTGCCGGCGGCGACCAGGCGCTGCACCGTGGCGTCGACGCGGCCGTCGGCGTACAGGCTCGACTCGAGGTAGTAGTGGTCGAAGCGCACGCCGAAGGCCTTCAGGTCCAGGTCCTGCTCGTGGCGCAGGTAGGCCACGGCGAACTGGCGGATGCCGTCGAGGTCGTCGGGGTCGCCGCTGGCGCTGAAGGCGCGGTCGTCGGCGCGCACCGTCTTGCGCGCCGCGAAGTCGAGCGCGATGTCGGCGATGTAGTCGCCGTTGTACGCCGCCTCGGGCCAGCCGGCGTCGCCGGGCTTCAGCCCGCGCAGCCGCGCCTGCACCGACAGCGCGAGGTTGCCGATCTGCACGCCGGCGTCGTTGTAATAGAACTCGCGCGTGACCTGCCAGCCCTGCGTGGCCAGCAGGTGGCAGATCGAGTCGCCGAGCGCCGCCTGCCGGCCGTGGCCGACGTGCAGCGGACCGGTGGGGTTCGCGGAGACGAACTCGACGAGCACGCGCCGCCCGTCGCACGCGCGTCGCCCGAACGCATCGCCGGCGGCGAGCACCTCGCCGACCACCGACTGGCGCGCCGCGTCGGTCAGCCGCAGGTTGACGAAGCCGGGTCCGGCGATCTCGATGCCGGCCACCCAACGCTGCACCGCCGGCTGCCGCCGCAGCGCGTCGACCAGCGCCTGCGCGAGCTCGCGCGGGTTCTTCTTCAGCACTCGCGCCAACGCCATCGCCGCGGTGATCGCGAGGTCGCCGTGCGCTGCCTGCCGCGGCAGCTCGAAGGCCAGTGCCACCGGCGGCTCGGTGCCGAGTTCGGCGACGGCCTGACGCAGCGCCGCGAGCAGCTCGGTCTTGGCTTGGATCATGCAAGCGATTCTACGGGCGCCCCCTGCGCGCGATCCCGCGTCCGCGGGTGCGTCGCCCGACGCGCCGATCAGCGCGCCGAACGCGGCGTTGTTCGGCCCACCGCAGCGCACCGGCGGCGGCGACGATGCGCGCAGCGCGGCGGTGACCGCCGCGTGCTGCCGCCCATGTCGACCGTCGCCTTCCCGCCTGCCGACCACCCGTTCGTCACCGACCCGGCGCTGCCGCCGCGCATCGGCAAGTACCGCGTGCTCAAGCGGCTCGGCGAGGGCGCGACCAGCGAGGTGTACCTCGCGCACGACGACTTCCACGACCGGCCGGTGGCGATCAAGCAGGTGCGCCCGCCCGCCGGGCACGACGCTCACGAGCCGCAGATCTACCAGCGCTTCTTCGCCGCCGAGGCGGCGCTCGTGGGCCGGCTGCAGCACCCCAACGTGGTGCAGCTGTACGACGCGGTGGACGACCCGCAGTCACCGTACCTGGTGATGGAGTACGTCGACGGCGTCACGCTGCGCCGCTTCTGCCGTCCCGACGCGCTGCTGTCGCTCGAGCAGATCGTCGAGATCGGCTTCAAGTGCGCGATGGCGCTGGGCTACATGGCGCGCCAGGGGCTGATCCACCGCGACGTCAAACCGGCCAACCTGCTCGCCGTCGTCGAACACGACCACGTCGTCGACGTCAAGGTCACCGACTTCGGCAGCGTGCTCAACCTGGGGTCGGAGCGCACGCAGATCTTCCGCGTCGGCTCGCTGGCCTACATCTCGCCCGAGCAGCTCGACGGCGCCGAGGTCGACGCGCGCGCCGACATCTACTCGCTCGCCGCGGTGCTGTACCACCTGATCGCCGGGCGCGCGCCGTTCGACGCGCCGACGCAGGCGGCGATGATGGGCCAGATCTTCACCGCCGAGCCGACGCCGCTGACCGAGCTGCGCGCCAACGTGCCGGCGTCGCTCGACGCGCTGGTGCGCGGCGCGCTGGCCAAGCGGCCAGGGCAGCGGCCGGCCGACTGGGACACGTTCGCGCAGGCGCTGTCGGGCCTGATCGCGCGGCGCGAGATCCCGCGCGGACGGCTGCAGGGCGTGCTTGACTCGGAGCGCTTCAACATGCTGCGCGGGCTCGAGTTCTTCGCCGGCTTCGGCGACGTCGAGCTGTGGGAGGTGGTGCACCGCGCGAAGTGGCAGCGTCTGAAGGCCGGTCACGCGCTGTACCGCAAGGGCGAGCAGGGACAGACCTTCCACATCATCGCGCAGGGCGAGATCGAGGTCTGGCGCGACGGCACGAAGGTCGCGTCGCTGGGCCGCGGCACCTCGGTCGGCGAGATGGCCTACCTCGCGCCGAGCGAGGAACTGCGCACGCACCGCGCCGACGTCACCGTCACGCATTCGTGCGTGACGGTGTCGTTCACGCCGCACACCTACATGCAGCTCTCGCTGGGCACGCGCCACCTGTTCGACCAGGCCTTCATCGGCGTGCTGGTGCGCCGGCTGCACGCGGCGCACGAGGCGCTGCACCACCCGCGGCGCATCCTCTGACCGGCCGGTGCGTTTGCGCGCCGCGACCGGCTCTGCTCCAATCGCGCCGGCGCCGACACCGCGCCGCAGGAGGAGACCGAGATGCATTGCCCCGTCTGGCTGGCCGCCGCGCTGCTGGCCGCCGCGACCCTGGCCCACGCCGACGACAAGAGGCCGCTGACCGAGCAGCAAAGCCGCATGGCCACGTGCAACCGCGATGCCGGCGACCTGAAGGGCGACGAGCGGCGCGCCTTCATGTCGCAGTGCCTGTCGGGCAAGGCGAAGATGACGCCGCAGCAGCGCATGACCCACTGCAACCGCGAGGCCGGCGATCGCAAGGGCGACGAGCGCCGCCGCTTCATCGGCGACTGCCTGAAGCAGTGAGGCCGCGATGCACCCGGGCCGCGCGCGTCAGCCCGGCGGCGGGTCGCCCTTCCAGTACGCGGCGTCGCCGTAGGTGTGCTTGAGGAAGTCGATCCACAGCCTCACGCGCAGCGGCAGGTGCTTGCGCTGCGGGAACACCGCGTAGATGCCGTTCGGCGGCGCGGCGAAATCGTCGAGCACGCTGACGAGCACGCCCGCGGCGATCTCCTGCTCGACCTCCCAGGTGCTGCGCCACGCGATGCCCATGCCCTGCAGGCACCAGTCGTGCAGCACCTGGCCGTCGCTGCAGTCGAGCCGGCCGCTGGAGCGCAGGTGCGTGACCTGGCCATCGATCGTGAACGCCCAGCCGCGCGTCTGGCTGGCGTCGGAAGACAGCGTCAGGCACTCGTGGCGGTGCAGGTCGCCCGGGTGCTGCGGCGCGCCGGCGCGCTGCAGGTACGCCGGCGCGGCCACGCACAGCCGCCGGTTGTCGGCCAGCCGCACGCTGACCAGGCTCGAGTCGGGCAGGTCGCCGACGCGCACCGCGCAGTCGACGCCCTCGTTGACGATGTCGACGACGCGGTCGCTGAGGTTCAGCGACAGGCTCACGTCGGGGTGCTGCGCGAGGAATCGGGGCACCAGCGGCGCGACGTGGCGGCGCCCGAACCCGGCCGGCGCGGTGACGCGCAGGTGGCCGCTGGCCTTGACGCCGCCGGCGCTGACGCTGGCCTCGGCGTTGGCCAGGTCGGCGAGGAGGCGCTGGCAGTCCTCGAGGAACGCGCTGCCCTCGTGGGTCAGCGTGATGCGCCGCGTCGTGCGCACGAGCAGCTTGACGCCCAGGCGCTCCTCGAGCGCGTCGATGCGCCGGCCGATCACCGCCGGGGCGACCCCCTCGGCGTGCGCCGCGGCGGTCAGGCTGCCCTTGGTCGCGACGCCGACGAACGACTCGATCTGTTTCAGGCGGTCCATCGGGCGAGAATACGCGCACCGACAGTTCTGATCAACCCGAATCGAAGCTGGATAAGTGAAGTTCAGGTTCTGAATCGGACACCGGCTTCGCCACCGCCGCTCGGGACGGCGCCGGCGTCGACGCCGGCGGCAGCGCGTCGAGCACCGCGCAGGCGTGGCGGTAACCCTGCTCGGCGATGCGCTCGAAGCGGTGCCAGTCGAGCAGGCCGACGCGGTCCAGCCGGGGGTTGAAGCACAGGTCGGCCAGCGTCTGCGCGTGGCGCTGGCGCGAGGTGCTGCACAGGATGGTGACGCGACGCAGGTACGCCGCCAGCGTCGGCACGCGCGCGTGCCGCTGCCGCGCACGCGGGCGCAGGCGGTCGCGCAGCAGCGCCCAGACCCCCGGCAGTTCGTCGCCGTCGAGCCGGCACTCGTCGCGGCGGTCGAGATCGACGCCGATCACGCGCCCGACGCCGCGCATGCCCTGCATCACGTCGACCGGGAAGTTGTTGAAGGTGCCGCCGTCGCACAGCAGGTCGCCGTCGGCGACCACCGGCGGCAGCGCGCCGGGGATCGCGATGCTCGCCAGCAGCGCGCGCACCAGGTTGCCGCGGCGCAGCACCTGCTCGCGCGCCCGCGAGACGTTGGTCGCGACGCTGTAGTGGTTCTTCCACAGGTCCTCGACGTCGGCGTCAAAGCCCAGCAGATCCTCGATTGCGCTGGCCAGCGTGGCGCGCAGCCGGCGGCCGCGGAACAGCGAGATCAACGGCAGCCAGCTGACGTCGCCGGTCGGGCTGCGCGCGAAGGCGCGCCGCACGTTGGCCTCGATCGCGTCGAGCGGCCGGTCCGACGCGACGTAGGTCGCCATCACCGCGCCGATGCTAGTGCCGCCGACCACGTCGACCTCGACGCCGCGCTCGCGCAGCGCCCGGTACACGCCCAGGTGCGCGAAGCCGCGCGCACCGCCGCCGGCCAGCACCAGGCCGACGGCGGTGCGGCTCTGCAGCCGCGCCAGCCGCGCCATGTCGCGCTGCAGCGCCGGACGCACGTGCACGTGGTCGGCCACCGGCCGGCGGTCGAGCCAGGCACGCGTGCCGCGCGGCGACTGCCGCGTCGCCGGGTGCAGCAGCACCAGTACTTCACGCCGGCCTGCGGCGTGCGTCGATGCGAGCAGACACTCCTGCTCGGTGGCGTGCAGGCGCGGCGGTTGGTCGGCGTCGGCGAGCAGCAGGATCTCGTCGGCGTGGCGGCAGCAGCGTCGGGTCCACGGGGTCGGTGCAGGATCGCCGAGCAGCAGCACGAAATCGTGCGCGGCCTCGATGTCGTCGAGCCGCAGCGCGATGCGGCGCTGCAACAGCGCGTCGCCGTCGCTGCGCGCCGCACCGCGCTGGCCGAGGTCGGCGTCGATGCGGCCCGGCCCGACCACCGCGACGCGCCCGAACGTGCGCAGCGCCGACGCCAGCCGGCGCGCAAAGGCCTCGTCGTCGACGCCGTCGCTGATCGGCAGCAGCGCCATCGTCACCGGCCGATCGGCGCCCGGGCGGCGCGGCTGCAGCCGCGCGACCGCACGACGGCCCAGCGCCAGCGCCAGCCGGGGGTGGTCGGCCAGCAGCGCGAACCAGTCGTCGCGGTCGAGCCGCGCGAGCACGGCGTCGCGCAGCGCGGTGACGGTGGCCGACCGCGGCACGCCGCCGATCAGGCTGAGCTCGCCGACCACGTCGCCGCGCGCCAGGTCGCCGACCGGGCGCGGCGGCGCGCCGTCGTCGGCGGCTTCGGCGCGCAGCCGACCGCTGAGCACCAGGTACATCGCGTCGCCGGGCTCGCCCTGGCGCATCAGCGTCTGACCGCCGGCGACCTCGACCCAACGCAGCCGCTCGCGCAGTGCCGGTGCAGCCGCAGCCGCCTCGGCGCCGAGCAGGGCGTCGAGGTGGCGCGCGATCAGCGCGTCGGGCGGTGGCGGCAGCGCGGTCATGGGTGGGTCGGCGGGTCGGCCTCGACCGGCCCGTGGCGGGTTTTCGTCACCTGCCGCGCCGGGCACAGGGCACAACCCCACGGAAAGCGTGTCGCCGTCAGGGTCGGATCGCGATTCCACCGTTCAGCACAAAGATGACCGCAGGAATCGCCACTCAATGCGCGTCGAGGTTCGCAATAAAGTCTTATACATGAGTGCCCCGGCCACCCCGCGCGCCGTGCTGTTCGACGCCTACGGCACGCTGTTCGACGTCTACAGCGTCTCGCTGCTGGCCGAGCAGTTGTTCCCCGGCCACGGCCAGGCGCTGGCCACGCTGTGGCGCGACAAGCAGATCGAATACACCCGACTGGTGTCGATGGGCGGGCGATACAAGCCGTTCTGGACGTTGACGCTGGCCGGGTTGCGCTTCGCCGCGCAGCGGCTCGCGCTGCCGCTGGACGCAGCCGCCGAGGACCGGCTGATGAACCAGTACCGGCACCTCAGCGCCTTCCCGGAGAACCTCGAGGTGCTGCAGGCGTTGCGCGCGCGCGGCGTGCGTGCCGGCGTCCTGTCCAACGGCGACCCGCAGATGCTCGCGGTGGCGGTGAAGAGCGCCGGCTTCGCCGACCTGCTCGACCCGGTGCTGTCGGTGCACGAGACGCGTCGCTACAAGACCGATCCGGCGTGTTACGCGCTCGGGCCGCAGGCGCTGGACCTGCCGGCGCGGCAGATCCTGTTCGTCTCGAGCAACGGCTGGGACGCGATCGGCGCCACCTGGTACGGTTACACCACGCTGTGGGTCAATCGCGCCGGGCTGCCGCTCGAGCAGCTCGACACCGCGCCGACGCGCACCGGCACCAGCCTGCGCGACGTGCTCGCCTTCTTCGCGCCGCGCTGACCCGCCGGCGCCCCGACACCCGTCCCCCACCCCAGGAGGCCCCATGACCGAACGCATCATCCGCCACCGCCTGCAGGTGGCCACGCCGCTGGCGCGCTTCATCGACGACGAGGTGCTGCCCGGCACCGGCGTCGACCCGGCCGCGTTCTGGGCCGGGTTCGACGCGATCGCGCACGACCTGGCGCCGAAGAACCGCGCGCTGCTCGCCGAGCGCGACCGGTTGCAGGCCGCGCTCGACGACTGGCACCGCGCCCACCCCGGGCCGGTCGCCGACCTGGCCGCGTACCGCGGATTCCTGACCGACATCGGCTATCTCGTCGCGGTGCCGGCGCAGGTCGCCTCGACCACCGCGAACGTCGACGCCGAGCTGGCCCGGCAGGCCGGCCCGCAACTGGTGGTGCCGATCACGAACGCGCGCTACGCGCTCAACGCCGCCAATGCGCGCTGGGGCTCGCTGTACGACGCGCTGTACGGCACCGACGCGATCCCCGAGACCGACGGCGCCCACAGGGGCGGCGGCTACAACCCGGTGCGCGGCGCCAGGGTGATCGACTTCGCGCGCGGCGTGCTCGACCAGGCGGCGGCGCTGGCCACCGGGTCGCATCGCGACGCCACCGGCTACCGCGTCGAAGGCGGCCAGCTGGCGGTGACGCTGAAGGACGGCACCGTCACCGCGCTGGCCGACCCCGCGAAGTTCGTCGGCTGGCAGGGCGACGCCGCGGCGCCGTCGTCGGTGCTGCTGCGCCACCACGGGCTGCACCTGGACGTCCGCATCGACCGCCACCACCCGATCGGCAGGACCGACGCCGCCGGCGTCGCCGACGTCGTGCTCGAGGCCGCGGTGTCGACCATCCTCGACCTCGAGGACTCGGTGGCCGTGGTCGACGGCGACGACAAGGTGCTCGCGTACCGCAACTGGCTCGGCATCCTGCGCGGCACGCTGACCGAGGAGGTCGCCAAGGGCGGCACGACGTTCACCCGCCGCCTCGAGCCCGACCGGGTCTACACCGGCGCCGACGGCCGGCCACTGACGCTGCACGGCCGCTCGCTGCTGTTCGTGCGCAACGTCGGCCACCTGATGACCAACCCGGCGATCCTGCTCGGCGACGGCAGCGAGATTCCCGAAGGCATCCTCGACGCGGTCGTGACGACCGCGATCGCGCTGCACGACCTCAAGCGCCTGGGCACGCCGGGGCTGCACAACACGCGCACCGGCAGCGTCTACATCGTCAAGCCGAAGATGCACGGCCCCGCCGAGGTGGCGTTCGCCGGCGAGCTGTTCGCCCGCGTCGAGGCGCTGCTGGGCCTGAGCGAGCACACCGTCAAGCTCGGCATCATGGACGAGGAGCGGCGCACCAGCGTCAACCTGAAAGCGTGCATCGCCGCCGCGGCGGCGC
Source organism: Azohydromonas sp. (assembly GCF_035325925.1). NCBI lineage: Bacteria > Pseudomonadati > Pseudomonadota > Betaproteobacteria > Burkholderiales > Sphaerotilaceae > Azohydromonas > Azohydromonas sp. The sequence goes on from NZ_DAOKZA010000010.1 coordinate 84,425, forward strand.
GCGTGGCCTTCATCAACACCGGCTTCCTCGACCGCACCGGCGACGAGATGCACACCGCGATGCAGGCCGGCCCGATGATCCGCAAGGGCGCGATGAAGGCCAGCGCGTGGATCCAGGCCTACGAGCGCAGCAACGTGCTGGTGGGCCTCGAGTGCGGGCTGCGCGGGCGCGCGCAGATCGGCAAGGGCATGTGGGCGATGCCCGACCTGATGGCCGCGATGCTCGAGCAGAAGGTCGCCCACCCGAAGGCCGGCGCCAACACCGCCTGGGTGCCGAGCCCGACCGCCGCCACGCTGCACGCGCTGCACTACCACCAGGTCGACGTCGCCGCCGTGCAGCAGGCACTGGAGGCGCAGGCCGCCGCGCTCGACGCCAGCGGCGAACGCGCGAGGTTGCTCGACGCGCTGCTGACGATCCCCGTGTCGCCCGACCGGCCGTGGAGCGCCGAGGAGATCCAGCAGGAGCTCGACAACAACGCGCAGGGCATCCTCGGCTACGTCGTGCGCTGGGTCGACCAGGGTGTGGGCTGCTCGAAGGTGCCCGACATCCACGACGTCGGCCTGATGGAGGACCGCGCGACGCTGCGCATCTCGAGCCAGCACATCTGCAACTGGCTGCACCACGGCGTCGTGACGCCCGAGCAAGTGCACGCGACGTTGCGCCGCATGGCCGCGATCGTCGACGCGCAGAACGCCGGCGACCCGCTGTACCGGCCGATGGCCGGGCACTGGGACGACAGCTTCGCCTACCGCGCCGCGCTCGACCTGGTGTTCAAGGGCAAGGAGCAGCCCAGCGGCTACACCGAGCCGCTGCTGCACGCCTGGCGGCTGAAGGTCAAGGCGGCGCGCCCGTCCTGACCGCGGCGCCGCGGGCCGAGCGCCGCGGCGCCCGGCCTCGCGAAGTTCGGCCCCTTCGTGCCGTCCGAGCCCGCCGGCGGGCTCGCAGCCGCGGCGCTCAGCCCAGGTGCGGCGCCAGCGTCGCGGCCAGTTCGCGCAGCCGCCCGATGCCCGGCTCGCGGCGCGGCCAGACCAGCCCGACGCCGTCGTCGTCGTGCCGCGGCAGCACGTGCAGGTGCAGGTGCGGCACGGTCTGCCAGCCGGCCGGCCGGTTGGCCTGCAGCACGGTCACGCCGGCCGGCGCGAACGCGGCCTGCACCGCGATCGCGACCCGACGCGCGACGCGCATCAGCGCCTCGGCCTCGGCCTCGGTCGCGTCCATCAGCGTCTCGCACGGCCGCCGGGTCGCGACGATCACGTGGCCGTCGTTGACCTGGCCGGCGTCCATGAAGGCGAACACCAGGTCGTCCTCGTGGACCTTGGCGCAGGGCAGCTCGCCGGCGAGCAGGCGTTCGAACACGGTGGGCATCGCGGTCCTCGGACGGGTCGGTTGGTGTCGACGATTCTAGGAACGTGGCAAGCCGCGGCGGCGCAGCCGCCGGCGACGCTGCCAGACGATCTTCAGCGCCAGCAGCCAGTTGGCGATCAGGTAGGTGGCCAGCCCGACCGCGCTGGCCATCATCGCCATGCCCAGCAGCAGCGGCTTGCCCAGCGCGGTCACCCGCTCCCAGGCCACCGCGAGCCAGCCGCGCCCGTTGTCCGGCAGCGGCGCCGGCTCGGTGACGGGCGGCGCCTGCGTCTCACCCACCGGCTCGCCGAGGATCGCCTTGCCCAGCCGCCACGCGGCGTAGTACAGCGGACCGTAGGTGGCCGGATTGCTGATCAGCGTGCTCGCCGCGGCGGTGGGCACGTTGGCGCGCAGCAGCACCGCGGCGCCGACCGACAACGGGATCTGCGCGATCGGGATCAGCAGCCCGAAGAACACGCCGATGGCCATGCCCAGCGCGATGCCGCGCCGGCTCATGTGCCACAGCCGCGGGTGGTGCAGCGCCGGGCCGATCCAGCGCAGCCAGCGGTTGCGGCGCAGCGCCTCGGGCGACGGCACCCAACGCTTGAACATGGGGATCATGCGGCAGCAGGTCCTTCGGCGGCGATCTCGGCGTCCAGGCGCGCCGCCTTGGCCGCCTGCTCCAGCGCGCGGCGCAGCCCGCTGGCCGCGCGCAACTGCTGGTCCATCGCCGCCATCGGCATCCGGCCGTCGGCCCCGCAGGCCAGCAGCGCGGACTTCAGCGCCTGGTAGCGCTGCTCGACGGCGTCGAGCTGACCATCGATCCGCGCCGCCGCCGGCGGTTCCGTCGGAGCGTCGATCGCGTCGAGCAGCGCCTGCGCCTCGCGCCGGAACGCCGCGTGCACCGCGGCGACCTCGTCGGGCAGCGCGCTGGCCGCAGCCAACGCGCCGGCCTCGGCCGCCGCCGTAGCGGCCGACGCATGGTAGCGCTCGACGCGCAGCACGCGCGCCAGCCGCGGCCCGCCCGCGCTGGCCATCGGCTGGTCGTGCAGCCGCTCGACGAAGCGCGCGGCGGCTGCGGCCAGCGCCTCGAGCAGCGCGCGCTCGCGCGCCAGCACCGCCGTCGGCGCGGCGTCGAGCGCGTGGCGCACCATGCGGCGCGCGATCGTGCCCTGGCGCTGCACCTCCTGGCGCAGCGCGTCGAGCGCCAGCGCCGGCACCTGCAGCACGTTGTCGTCGAGGTGGCGCGGCCGCGCCTCGTCCTCCTCGATGGTGCGGAAGCGCCGCAGCAGCCAGCGCGTCAGCGCACCGGCCAGCGGCCACATCAGCAGCACGCCCAGCACGTTGAACACGGTGTGGAACAGCGCCAGCGCGGCCGCCGGGTCGCGCGTCATGCCCAGCGCCTCGCGCGCCGCGCCGATCGCCGTCACCAGCCACGGCAGCAGCGCCAGCGCGACGACACCGGTGAGCAGGTTGAACAGCACGTGCGCCGCGGCGGCGCGCTTGGCGTTGGGCGTCGCGCCGACCGCCGCCAGCAGCGCGGTCAGCGTGGTGCCGATGTTCGCGCCGATGACCACCGCCGCGGCGTCCTGCACGTCGATCAGCCCGCTCTGCGCCGCCGCCAGCGCCAGCGTCATCGACGCCGCCGACGCCTGCATCACGACCGTCAGCCCGGCGCCGATGCCCACCAGCGCGAGCACGCCCAGCAGGCCCTCGCCCGAAGGCAGCACCACGCCTTCGGCCAGCCCGCCGAACGACTGCTGCAGCAGCCCGATGCCGAGGAACAGCGCGCCGAAACCGGCCACGGCCTGCCCGGCCGCGGCGACGCCGGGGCGACGGCCGAACACGCGCACCAGCGCGCCGACGCCGACCAGCGGCAGCGCGAAGGCCTCGACATCGACGCGCAGGCCGACCAGCGCGACGATCCAGCCGGTGACCGTGGTGCCGACGTTGCTGCCGAACAGCACCCACAAGGCCTGCGACAGGCTCAGCAGGCCGGCGTTGACGAAGCCGATCGCGGCCATCGTGACCGCGGTCGACGACTGCACCGCCGCGGTGATCAGCACGCCCGACGCGAGCCCGTGCACGCGCGTGCGCGTCGAACGCGCGAGCACCTGCTCGAGCGCCGGCCCGGCGGCGAGCTTCAGGCCGTCGGTCATCAGGCTCATGCCGAGCAGGAACAACCCGACGCCGCCCAGCAGCGGCCCGAGTGCCGCGAGCGCCTGCGTCCAACTCATGCGCGCAGTATCGGCCGCGCCGCGGCGCCAGTCCGGGCGCGCCACGCGGCAACCGTGACGCCGTGCGCAGCCGCCGACGGCCCCGCCGGGCCCGGCGCCGGGTTCAGGTCGGCGTCGGCGTGCCGCTCATGCGGTCGTACTTCAGGAAGTACTGCCGCGCCAGCGCCACCAGCTGACCGTCGCTCGGGTGGTCGACGGTCTCGTAGCCGACGATGTGCTTGGCCGTCTGCGGCCGGTGCTTCTCGACGTAGTGGCGGAAGTCGGCCAGCGCGGTGCGCGAGCCGGCCACCAGCACCTCGGCGATGCCTTCGAGCGCGGTGCAGACCTCGCCGAAGAACTCGTGCTCGCTGCGCACCTGGCTGCGGTGATAGGCCGTCGGGTGGTGGTGCGCCTTGAGCTTTTGCGCCTCGACGTGGTCGGGGTCGAACTGCAGCACCTGCGCTTGCTCGTGATCGATGCGCAGGACGGCGTGGAACAGGCTCATGTCGGTCCTTCTCGGAGGTCTGGAAACGATGTCCCGCAGGCGCGGCTCACGGCATGCGCAGCGCGGCGCCGCGCTCGTGCGCCGAGGCGCAGTCGACGCAGCGCAGCGCCCAGGGCTCGGCGCGCAGCCGGTCGAACGGGATGTCGGTGCCGCAGTCGGCGCAGGTGCCGTAGTCGCCGCGCTCGAGGCGCTGCTGCGCCGCGACCACCGCGTCGAGTTCGCGCCGCTCGTGGTCGGTCAGCGCCGCGGCGATCTCGCGTTCGGGCAGGCGCTGCGGCGCGTCGTCGCCGTCCTGCGTCAGCACGTCGTGCGCGCGGTCGGCACGGCTTTGCCCGTGCAGGTGCTCGGCGAGTTGCTGCTCCAGCGCGCGCCGGCGCAGCGCCAGCTCGCTCTCGAGCTGCGCGCGTTGGCCGGCGGTCAGGGAAATGCTCATCGGAAACCGCTCCTTCTCGTTGCGTCACATGTTCGCAGCGCCCCATTGTCGACGCATTGACCTTGCTCAAGCCGCCGGCCGCCCCCGGGAGCCCTCCCTACAATCGGCCGCCCTGTCGACACCCGCCGATGACCGACGCCGCCCCGCCTGCCACCTGCGACGTGCTGGTGGTCGGCGCCGGGCCCGCGGGCAGCGCCTGCGCGCAGGCGCTGGCGGCCAGCGGCGTCGACGTGGTGCTCGTCGACCAGCACCGCTTCCCGCGCGACAAGGTCTGCGGCGACGGGCTGATCCCCGACGCGCACGCGGCGCTGCAGCGCCTGGGCGTGCACGACGAGGTGATGGCCCGCGCGCGGCGCGTGCGCCATGTCGGCTGCGTCGGGCCGGGCGGCGGGCGTGTCGACGTGCCTGGCCAGCTGGCCGTGCTGCCGCGCCTGGTGCTCGATCACATCCTGGTGCACGCCGCCATGCGCGCCGGCGCGACGCTGGCCACGCCGTGGCGCTTCGACGCGCCGCTGGTCGACGGCGAACGCGTCGTCGGCGCACGGCTGCGCGGCGCCGGCGGCGTGCGCGAGGTGCACGCGCCGTGGGTGGTGCTCGCCACCGGCGCGGTGCCGCAGGCGCTGCTCGCCGCGCAGGTCTGCCGGCGGCGCACGCCCAGCGCGGTGGCGCTGCGCGGCTACGTGAAGCACGACGGCATGGTCGGGCGCATCGACGCGCTCGAGGTGGTGTGGCACCGCCGGCTGGCACGCGGCTACGGCTGGATCTTTCCGGGGCCCGGCGGCGTGTTCAACGTCGGCGTCGGGCTGACGCACAGCCACGCCGCCGGTGCCGACGGCCGCTCGACGATGGCCGACGTCAACCTGCGCGAGATGTTCGCCGCGTTCGCCGAGGTCCACACCCCCGCCGGCGAGTTGCTGGCCGGCGGCGCGCTGCAAGGCGACCTGAAGGGCGCGCCGCTGCGCTGCTCGCTCGACGGCGCCGCGTGGAGCCGCCCCGGCCTGCTGGTCACCGGCGAGGCCGCGGGCAGCACCTACGCGTTCACGGGCGAGGGCATCGGCAAGGCGATGGAGACCGCGCTGCTGGCGGCGCAGGCGCTGCTCGCGCAGCGCCGCGAGCCGCTCGACGACGCGGCCACGCGCGCCACGTACGAACGCTCGCTGCGCGCGCTCAAGCCGCGCTTCGAGATGTACGAGCGCGCCAACCGCGTCAACCACCACCCCTGGCTGGCCGACCTGGTGATCTGGCGCGCGAAGCGCACGCCGGCACTGGTGCGCCGGATGGCCGGCGTGCTCGACGAAACCGCCAACCCCGGGCACCTGGTGTCGGCGCGCGGCATCGCCAAGCTGCTGCTGCCGATGCGTTGAACCGGTCGGCGCGGCCGGTGCCCGCGGCGGGCCTCGCGGCCACGTCGCGGCGCGTCGAAGGCGCTGCGGGGTGGCCCTACTTGCGCAGCTCGCGCCGCAGGATCTTGCCGACGTTGCTCTTCGGCAGGTCGTCGCGGAACTCGATGTACTTCGGCCGCTTGTACGCGGTGAAGTTGTCGCGGCAGTAGCGCGCCACGTCGTCCTCGGACAGCGTCGGGTCGCGCTTGACGACGAACAGCTTGACCGCCTCGCCCGACTTCTCGTCGGGCACGCCCACCGCGGCGCACTCGAGCACGCCGGGCATCAGGCCGACCACCTGCTCGATCTCGTTCGGGTAGACGTTGAAGCCCGACACCAGGATCATGTCCTTCTTGCGGTCGACGATGCGGATGTAGCCGCGCTCGTCCATCACGCCGACGTCGCCGCTCTTGAAGTAGCCGTCGGGCGTCATGACCCTGGCCGTCTCGTCGGGGCGGTTCCAGTAGCCGGCCATCACCTGCGGGCCGCGGATGCAGATCTCGCCGGGCGTGCCGAACGGCAGGTCGCGGCCCTCGTCGTCGCGGATCGCGATGTCGGTCGACGGCACCGGCAGCCCGATGGTGCCGGTGAACTCGCGCTTGTCGAGGCGGTTGCTGGTGGCCACCGGCGAGGTCTCGCTCAGCCCGTAGCCCTCGACCACCGGGCAGCCGGTGACCTTGAGCCACTTCTCGGCGGTGGCCTGCTGCACCGCCATGCCGCCGCCGTTGGAGACGACGAGCTCGCTGAAGTCCAGCCGCGCGAAGTCGGGGTCGTTGGCCAGCGCGTTGAACAGCGTGTTCACCGCCGGGAACATGTTGATCCTGTACTTGGCGAGCGTCTTCACCAGCCCCGGCAGGTCGCGCGGATTGGGAATCAGCACGTTCATCGAGCCGAAGCGTGCGCCCATGAAGTAGCAGATCGTCAGCGCGAAGATGTGGTACAGGGGCAGCGCGCACACCACCGTCAGCTGCTTGTGGCCGACGGTGTCGAGCACGGGCCTGAACCAGGCCTCGGTCTGCACGATGTTGGCCACCACGTTGCGGTGCGTCAGCGTCGCCCCCTTGGACACGCCGGTGGTGCCGCCCGTGTACTGCAGGAACGCGACGTCGTCGGGGGCGGCGTCGGCGCGCCGCAGCGACATGCGCGTGCCTTCGGCCACCGCCATGTTGAAGCGCTTGACGGTGCGCCCGTCGTGCATCGGCAGGCGGAACTCGGGCACCATCTTCTTCAGGTGGCGCACCGCGAAGTTGATGAAGTTGCCCCGCCAGAAGCCGAGCAGGTCACCCATCGCGCACAGCACCACGTGGCGCACCGGCGTGTGCTCGATCACCTCCTCGAGCGTGGCGGCGAAGTTCTCGAGCACGACGATCGCCTGCGCGCCCGAGTCCTCGAGCTGGTGCTCGAGCTCGCGCGGCGTGTACAGCGGGTTGACGTTGACCACCGCGTAGCCGGCGCGCAGCACCGCGGCGATCGCCACCATGTACTGCGGCAGGTTGGGCATCATCAGCGCGACGCGCGCGCCGCGCTCGAGGCCGAGCGACTGCAGGTACGCGCCCAGCGCCTGCGACAGGTCGTCGAGGTCGCGGTAGCGCAGCCGCACGTCCATGCACGCGGCCGCGTCGCGGCTGCCGTACTGGCGGAACGACTGCTCGAGCACGTCGACGAGCGTCGTGCGCGGGTCGATCTCGACCTCGGCCGGCACGCCCGGCGGGTAGCTCTTCAGCCACGGCCGGGGGATGGACGACGCGGCGGCGCTGCGCGGTTCGAGCACGGCTTGCACGGGGGTGGACTCCAGTGGATGCGGTGGGGGCGAAGGCGGAGCTTCGCATGCTCGCCGCCCGGGCGCGGGGGGCGCTACGGTAGTTGCCCCAGCGCCGGGCCGGCTGTCGCGACGGCGACACCGTCGGCGGCGAACAGCCGCTCGGCGAGCTCGGTCTCGCGGTGCACGATGGTCGCCAGGAAGGCCTGCGCGCCGTGCATCGCGCGAAAGGTGTCGAACCCCGACTCGAGGAAGCGCTGCAGCGCGTCGAGCCCGGCCAGCCGCGCGGGCCCGCGCATCATGCGCAGGCTGTGGCGCAGCAGCGGGTTGCGCGTGTAGGCGTCGAGGTCGAGCCCGACGCGGTGTGTCAGCTCGATCTGCGCGCGGCGCTCGGCCGGGCGGCCGGTGGCCTGCCACAGCTCGGCGTAGACGCGGCCGTCGAGCGAGCGCGCGCCGAGCCGGCGCGCCATCGCCGTGTCAAGCTCCTCCGACAGCGCGTGCAGCGCCGCGAGGTGGCGCACCGTGTCGACCACCTCGCGCGGGAACAGCCGCACCATCGCCGGCACGATGCGCGCGAACTGCGCGTCGCGCCGCGTGAAGTCGTGCGGGCCGTACAGCTCCTGCAGGAAGAAGCCGGCGGCGTTGCGGTAGCGCGGGTCGGCCAGCAGGTCGGCGTAGGTGGTCTCGAAGCGCCGCTGCTGGTAGGCCTTCAGGCGGTGCACCGCGTCGGCGAGCGCCGGGTCAGCGGCGCGCGCGCGGCGCTCGGCGTCGACGCGCTTCAAGTCGGCGAGGATGACTTCGGACGCGGATCGGCTGGACATCGGCGGAACCCCGCCCGCTAGTCGCGGGCCTCTACGGGCACGACGCCAATGATGCAACACTCGCCGCGATGCAACGACGCACCCTGCTCAAGCTCGGGCTGGCCGGCGCCGGCGTGCTCGCGGTGGCCGGCGGCGGGCTGGCGCTGCTGCGCCCGGGGCTGGTCGACGGGCGGCTCGCGCCGCCCGGGCGCGAGGTGTTCGGGGCCGTCGCGCGCGCCGTGCTCGACGGCAGCCTGCCGGCCGATGCGGCGACGCAGCGCGACGCGCTCGCGGCGCACCTGAGGCGGGTCGACGACGCCGTCGCCGCACTCCCGCCGGCGGTGCGTGGCGAACTGTCGCAGCTGCTGGCGCTGCTGGGCAGCGCGCCGGGGCGCGTGGCCTTCGCGGGGCTGGTGCCGGCGTGGCGCGACGCGGGCGTCGCCGACCTGCAGGCCGCGCTGCAGGGCATGCGCCTGTCGCGCCTGGCGCTGCGCCGGCAGGCCTACCACGCGCTGCGCGACCTGACCAATGCGGCGTACTACGCCGACCGATCCACCTGGGCCGCGCTGGGCTACCCCGGCCCGACCGACCTGTGAGTCTCCGCATGCCCCACCGTCGCACCCCGGCGGGCGCCGCACCATGAGCCGCCTGCCCGACCCGATCGCCGACGGCCTGGCGCGCGGCTGGCGCGTGCGCGGGGGCCCGCACGGCGAGGCGCCGGGGTCGATCGCCTGCGACGTCGCGATCGTCGGCAGCGGCGCCGGCGCGGGCATCAGCGCGGAGCTGCTCACCGCCGCCGGGCTCGACGTGGTGATCGTCGAAGAAGGCCCGCTGCGCTCGAGCCGCGACTTCCGCCAGCTCGAGAGCGACGCGTACCCGCAGCTGTACCAGGAGAGCGCCGCGCGCAAGACCGCCGACAAGGCGATCACGATCCTGCAGGGCCGCTGCGTCGGCGGCTCGACCACGGTGAACTGGACCAGTTCGTTTCGCACCCCGCCGAAGACGCTGGCGCACTGGCGCGAGCACTTCGGCCTGGCCGAGCTGACCGACGAGGCGATGTCGCCGTGGTTCGCGCAGGCTGAGCGGCGGCTGAGCATCGGCCCGTGGCTGACGCCGCCGAACGAGAACAACGACCTGTTGCTGCGCGGCGCGCGCAGGCTGGGCATCGCCGCGGCGGCGATCCTGCGCAACGTGCAGGGCTGCTGGAACCTCGGCTCGTGCGGGCTGGGCTGCCCGACGAATGCCAAGCAGTCGATGCTGGTGACGACGATCCCCGCCGCGCTCGAGCGCGGCGCGACGCTGCTGGTGCACACGCAGGTCGAGCGCATCGAGATCGAGCGCGGTCGCGCGCAGGCGCTGCACTGCGTGCCGGTGGCACTCAACGGCGACCGCGCGCCCGGGGCCGCGACGCGCATCAGCGCGAGGCACGTGGTCGTCGCCGGCGGCGCGATCAACTCGCCGGCGCTGCTGCTGCGCTCCGAGGCGCCCGACCCGCACGGCCTGCTCGGTCGGCGCACCTTCCTGCACCCGGTGGTGATCTCGGCGGCGCGGTTCGACCAGCGTGTCGCCGGCTGGCAGGGCGCACCGCAGACGATCTACAGCGATCACTTCCTCGACGAGCACGCCGTCGACGGGCCGATCGGCTACAAGCTCGAGGCGCCGCCGATCCACCCGGTGATCTTCGGCACCACGCTGCCCGGCTTCGGGCCCGACCAGGCGCAGGCGATGGCCGCTCTCGCGCACTGGCACGCGCAACTCGCGCTGCTGCGCGACGGCTTCCACCCGCAGTCGCCGGGCGGGCGCGTGACGCTGCGCGACGACGGCAGCGCGCTGCTCGACTACCCGCTGACGCCGTTCGTGATGGACGGCGCGCGGCGAGCGCTGCTGAGCATGGCCGAACTGCAGTTCGCCGCCGGCGCGCGCGCCGTGCACGTGGCGCACGAGATGGCGCGGGCGTGGACGAGCTGGGCCGACGCGAAGCCGGCGATCGAGGCGCTGCCGATGCAGCCGCTGCTGGTGCGCGTGTTCAGCGCCCACGTGATGGGCGGCTGCGGCATGGCCGGCGACGCCGGGCGCGGCGTCGTGCGCCCCGACGGCGTGCACTGGCAGGTCGAGAACCTGTCGGTGCACGACGGCTCGCTGTTTCCGACCAGCATCGGCGCGAACCCGCAGCTGTCGGTCTACGGCCTGGTCAACAAGCTCGCGACGCAGCTCGCGCGCCGGCTGGCCGGGCGCGACGTCGCGCTGGCATGACCGCCGCGCGCCTGCAGCGCGCGCTGGTGTTCGCGCTGCTGGCCATCGCGGCGCTGTGGGTCGACGCCGCGCTGGCGCGAGGTCGCCCTGACTGGGCGCTGCTGGGCGTGCTGGTGCCGATGTTCGGCCACGGCGCGCTGCTCGGCGTCGAGTTCGTGCTGCTCGCGCGCATCAACCGCGACGACCCGGCACCGCGGGCGCGCGCGCTCGAGCTGGTGCGCGCCTGGCTCGGCGAGACCTGGACCGCGCTGGTGGTGTTCGGCTGGCGCCAGCCGTTTCGCGCCGACGCCGTGCCCGACCACCTCGGCGCCGACGCGCGCGGCCGGCGCGGCGTGCTGCTGGTGCACGGCTTCCTGTGCAACCGCGGGCTGTGGAACCCCTGGCTGCGCCGGCTGCGCGCCGCCGGCGTGCCTTGCGTGGCGGTCGACCTGCACCCGGTGTTCGGCCGCATCGAGCAGTACGCGGCGATCGTCGACGCCGGCGTCCAGCGCCTGCGCGACGCCACCGGCGAGGCGCCGCTGGTCGTCGCGCACAGCATGGGCGGACTCGCGGTACGCGAGTGGCTGGCCCAGGGCGGCGGCGGCATCCACGCGCTGATCACCGTCGGCACGCCGCACCGGGGCACCTGGCTCGCGCGCTTCGCCTACAGCCCGAACGCGCGGCAGATGCGCCTGCGCGGCGACTGGCTGCACGGCCTCGCACGGCGCGAAGCGCCCGCCGACACCCGCGTGCCGACGATCTGTTTCTACGGTCATTGCGACAACATCGTGTTCCCGGCCAGCACCGCCACGCTGCCCGGCGCCGACAACCGCCACCTGCGCGGCGTCGCCCACGTGCACATGGCCTACCACCGCGAGGTGTTCGACGCAGCGATGCGGCAGCTCGGCGCGCCGGCCCCCCCGCCAGCCTGAAACGCGTCGCGGCAGGCGGCACCCGTTGCCGTCCCGTTGCCGGTGTGCGAAGCCACAAACGCACTCGCCGTGGCAGCGCCGACCGGCGCCGACCACGGCTCAGGGCGCACGCCGCCGTCGGGGCCGGGCAGGCACGGCCGCCCCGAAGCCCGACGATCGGACCCGGTCGGAGCTTCGTGTCACTGGCCGGCGTCGCCGGCCTTGAGCACGCCGCGGCGCATCTGGTCGAGCTCGAGGCTCTCGAACAGCGCCTTGAAGTTGCCCTCGCCGAAACCCTGGTCGCCCTTGCGCTGGATGAACTCGAAGAAGATCGGGCCGAGCTGGTTCTCGCTGAAGATCTGCAGCAGCAGCGCGCCGGCCTTGCCGTCGACGAGGATGCGACGCTGGCGCAGCGCCTCGACGTCCTCGCCGTGGCCGGGGATGCGGCGGTCGATCAGCTCGTAGTAGGTGTCGGGCGTGTCGAGCAGCTTGACGCCGGCCGCGCGCAGCGCGTCGACGCTGCGCGGCAGATCCGACGATGCGAGCGCGATGTGCTGGATGCCCTCGCCGTGGTACTTGTCGAGGTACTCCTGGATCTGCCCGGCCTGCTCGTTGCCTTCCTCGTTGATCGGGATGCGGATCTTGCCGCACGGGCTGGTCATCGCCTTGCTCTTCACGCCGGTGACCTGGCCCTCGATGTCGAAGTAGCGGATCTCGCGGAAGCCGAACAAGCGCTCGTAGAACTCGGCCCACTCGCCCATGCGGCCGCGGTGCACGTTGTGCGTCAGGTGGTCGATCGTCGTCAGCCCATGCCCGTCGGGGTTCAGTGCGGCGCCCGAGTTCGCGTGCAGCGGCTCGAAGTCGACGTCGTAGAAGCCGATGTTGCCGATGTCGCCCTCGCGTGCGCCGTTCTTGCCGCGCCAGCGGTCGACGAGGTAGATCAGGCTGTCGCCGATGCCCTTGATCGCCGGGATGTTCAGTTCGCCGGGCCCCGCCTGGCCGGCGTAGCCCCAGGCGCCGAGCGACACCGCGCGCTCGTACGCCGCCTTCGCGTCGCGCACGCGGAACGCGATGGCGCAGATGCTCGGCCCGTGCTGGCGCGCGAAGCGCTGCGCGAACGAGTCGGGCTCGGCGTTGACGATGAAGTTGATCTCGCCCTGCCGGTACAGCAGCACGTTCTTGTGGCGGTGGCGCGCGATCGCGCGGAAGCCCATGCGCTCGAACAGCGCGCCCATGGCTTTCGGGTCGGGCGCGGCGTATTCGATGAACTCGAAACCGTCGGTGCCCATCGGGTTGTCCCAGGGGGTGAATGACATCGTTCGCTCCTGTCGGTGGGTGGCCACGCGCCGCCGGCGCGGCGGGTGTCGGGCCGTGGCGCGCACTGTAGGCGCGCCGGGCCCGCGCAGCCAGGCCCGGGCGTGCGCCGCGTCACGCCCGCGGGCACCGGGGTGCGGCCGCGGGGCACCGACAATGCACGCCGATGCTCGAATCCCTGAACCAGTTCGCCGCGTGGATGCAGTCGTGGCTGAGTGCCGAGGCCGGTCTGTGGGGTCTGTTCGGCTCGGCGTTCCTGTCGGCGACCATCCTGCCCGGCTCGAGCGAGGTGGTGCTGATCGCGCTGCTCACCGCGTACCCGTCGCTGGCCTGGCCGGCGTTCGGCGTCGCGCTGCTGGGCAACCTGACCGGCGCGCTGCTGACCTTCGGCATGGGTCACGCGGCGCGCCAGGGTTACCAGCGCTTCCAGCGTGTGCGCTGGAAGCTCGACGAGCGGCAGATGCAGCGCCTGCACCGCTGGGGCCCGCCGGCGCTGTTCCTGTCGTTCGTGCCGCTGGCCGGCGACGCGCTGGTGCTCGCCGCCGGCTGGCTGCGCCTGGACCTGGCGCGCAGCATGGCCTGGATCGCGCTCGGCAAGGCGGCGCGCTACCTGCTCGTCGTGCTCGGCGTGCAGGGGGTGCTGGCGCTGGGCTGACGCCTGCCGGCGTGGCTCGCAGGCGCCGCGCCGCCCGCGGCTCAGGCGTCCAGTGCGACCATGTGGTTGTCCAGCGCCATCGGCGCTGGCCACGGCAGCATCGCCGGCGCCTCGCGCGGGTGCCAGCGCGCCAGCCCGCGCCCGGCGGCGATCAGCACGCCGCCGCCGCCGGCCAGCGCGTAGGCGCGCTGCAGTTGCGCGACCTCGGTCAGGCGCGCGGGCGCCGCCGGGTGCCACCACCACGCGGTGTCGCGCCTGACGTTGGAGATCACGAAGCCGCCACCCGACACGCCGATGATGTCGCCGGCGTAGCCGTCGCCGCCGGGCACCGCGCGCAGCGAGTCGCCGTCCCACACCGCCAGCGCCGGCGCCGCGGCCCGGTCGGCCGCGCGGTCGTGCTCGGCCTGCAGCGCCACGCCGAGCAGGCCGTCCACCCCCCAGGCGAGGTGGCGCACCGACAGCCGCCGGTCGTCCAGCCGCCACTGGCCGAGCAGTGCGCCGCTGCCCCCGTCGACGCGCACCAGCGAGGCGTCCATGCGGTCGAGCTGGATCTTGCGGTCGTCGCGATCGCGCCAGATGCCGCCGTGCACCACCATCACGTGGCCCTCAGGGTCGAGCAGCAGCTGGTGCGGCTCGACGCCGCCGGTGGCCCAGTCGTCGATCTTGCGTAGCGTGCGTGCGTCGCGCACGCCGATGCGCCCGAGGCCGGTGGTGGTGTCGGTCTCGGTGGTGTACAGACGCCGGCCGTCGGCGCTGGCGATCACGTGCCCGGCGAAGCGGCGCGGCAGCGGCTCGTCGGCGATGTCGACGCGCTCGACCGCCCGGGCATCGGCGTCCAGCCGCAGCAACCAGCGCCCCGGGCGCAGCGCGACCGCCAGCAGCCCGCCGCCGGGCTCGGCCAGCAGGCCGTGCGCCCGGCTGGGCACGACCGCGTCGCCGGCCACGTGCAGCGTGCGCGCCGCCCAGTCCACCGCGAGAATGCCCACGCGGTGCGTGCTGTCCTGCGTGGCGCCGCGCCAGGCGATGCCCAGGCGCTGCGGCGCGGCGGCGGCGCGGCTCGGCAGGCCGCCGGCGCAGGCGGCGCCGGCGAGCAGCGACAGCAGGTGTCGGCGTCGCATCGCGATTCAGTGGAAGCGGTAGACCGCGGTGACCTGCAGCGTGCGCGGCTGCGCCGGCACGTAGTGCCCGCGGTAGACGAAGTCGGCGTAGTGCCGGTTCGTGACGTTGGTGAGGTTGGCCTTGAACAGCAGGTCGCCCAGCGCGTACTCGGCCATCAGGTCGGCGGTGACGTAGCTCGGCGCCGTGTTGGGCGAGGTCGCCGCGAGCCCCGTCGGTCGGTCGCTGCTCTTGGCGTTGATGCCGCCGCCGACGCGCCAGCGCGGCGCGAGCTGGTAGGTGGTCCAGATCGTGCCGCTGTGGCGCGGCGTCAGCCCTGACCGCGAGCCCTCGACCTCGGTGCCCGCGGCGCCGCTCGAGCGGTCGACCCGGGCGCTCGGGATCCAGGCGTAGCTGGCGTAGACCTCCCACTGCGGCGTCAGCCGGCCCGAGAAGTCGAGTTCGACGCCGGCGGCGTGGCGCTCGCCCGACAGCACGTAGTTGCAGGCGTCGACCGAGTCGGCGTCGCGGTTGCGCTCGTTGGTCTTGGTGCTGTGGAAGATCGCGCCGCGAGTGCTGAAGCGTCCCTGGGCCCAGTCGAGCTTGGCGCCAAGCTCGACGTTGCGGCTCTTCTCCGGCGCCGTCTGCGCGCTGCCGACGTCGTACTGGTAGGCGTCGCCCGAGGTGTTGAACGAGGTGCCGTACGACAGGTGGTACGACTGCTCGTCGCTCGGCTGGTAGAGCACGCCCAGGCGATGGCTGAACAGCGAGTCGCTGCGCCGGTAGCGGGCGTCGGCCGGGACGGCGCAGGGGTTGGTGGCCGGGTTGCCCTGGCC
This sequence comes from Azohydromonas sp., assembly GCF_035325925.1. Lineage (NCBI taxonomy): Bacteria > Pseudomonadati > Pseudomonadota > Betaproteobacteria > Burkholderiales > Sphaerotilaceae > Azohydromonas > Azohydromonas sp. The sequence continues at coordinate 99,907 of NZ_DAOKZA010000010.1, forward strand.
GGTGATGTGGCGGTAGTCGCCGTCGAAGCGGTCCCAGCGCACGCCGCCCAGCAGCTTCCAGGCGGGTGCGATCTGCAGCAGGTCCTGCACGTAGACGCCGACGGCCTTCGACTCGAACGTGCGGTTGACGCTGGCCACGCGCAGCGACTCGTCGACCGAGGCGCCATCGTCGGGCGTGCCCACGGTGGTGCGCGGTTTGGGCAGCGTGACGCCGTCGGGCAGCGACAGCGCGTAGTTCTCGAAGTCGTCCTTCGTGAGGTCGACGCCGGCGGCGACGCTGTGCATCAGACCGCCCCAGCGGTGCGTGCCGCTGTAGTCGCTCTGCACGACCGCCGTCGTCTGGTCCATCTTCTTGTTGTGGTTGCCGCGGGTGAGCACCGTCTCGCCGCCGAAGGTCGCGCGCGTGACCGCCTGTCCGTCGGGTTGCAGGTCGGCGTTGCCGAAGCGGATCGCGCCCGAGCGCTGGTCGCGCCGGTAGTCGGCCAGCCGCACCTGCGTGCGCAGCTCGGAGCGGTCGGCGAAACGGTGCACGTGGTGGCCGCGAACCTGCGTGGTGCCGGTGGCGTTGTAGTCGCTGGCCATGCCGTAGTAGTTCTTGGGGTCGGTCGGCCACAGGCCGCCCTCCAGCCACGGCAGGCCGTAGTGGATGCCGTTGTCGTTGCGCAGGTAGTACAGGCCGACGCTGAACTCGTCGGCGGTGCCGATGCCCCAGCGCAAGGTCGGCGCGATGCCGCGCTTGTCGATGCCGTTGCCCCAGCGGTCGGCGTGGGTGGCCATGACGTTGACGCGCAGCGCGGCGTCGTCGCCGGTCTTCAGGTTGAAGTCACCGAAGCCCCGAAGGTAGCGGCCGCTGCCGACGGTGGCGCCGACCTCGTGCTGCGTCAGCAGCAGCGGCTGCTTGCTCACCTGGTTGACCGCACCGCCGGTCGAGCCGCGCCCGAACAGCATCGACGCCGAGCCGCGCAGCACCTCGAGGCGGTCCCAGTCGAAACTGTCGCGCTCGTAGAAGGCCGGGTCGCGCATGCCATCGATGAAGATGTCGCCCGAGGCCTGCAGCGAGAAGCCGCGCAGGCGGATGTCCTCCTCGGCGCCCTCGGCGGCCTGGAAGCTGATGCCGGCGGTGTTCTTCAGGCTGTCCTTCAGGGTGTCGAGGTTGCGGTCGTCGATCAGGCGCTCGGTGACCACGCTGACCGACTGCGGGATGTCGCGCAGCTCCTGCTGGCCCTTGCCGATGCGCGTGGTGCTGGCGCGCACGGTGTCCTTGTCGGTCTCGGCGCGCGCGCGCACCGGCACCGGGGCCAGCGTCGGCGCGGAGGCCGCGGCTTCGGGAGCCGGCGCGGTCTGCGCGAGGACGGTGGACGCCGCCAGCGCAGCCGGCAGCAGGGCGAAGGGAACGGCGCGTTGCATCGGTAGGACTCCTCGGGTTGTCGGGGGCGCGGCCCGGCGGCCGCCGGCGCCCGCGCTGCGGTTCGAAAGGAGGGGGAAGGTGGCGTCAGGGCGCATCGGGCTCGCTGACGAAGCCGACCTTGGCCAGGCCGGCCCGGGCCGCGTCGGCCAGCGTGTGCGCCACGAAGCGGTAGGGCACCGCCTGGTCGGCGCGCAGGTGGATTTCCGGCTGCGGCCGGCGCCGACCGGCCTCGGCGAAGCGCTCGGCGGCCACCGCGCGCTCGACCGGCTCGCCGTTCCAGTACAGCGCGCCGGAGGCGTCGATCGCGAAGTCGACCTTGTCCGGCACCGGCGGATTCGCCTGGGAGCTGGCCTGCGGCAGCTCGAGCTTGACGGCGTGCGTGAGCAGCGGCGCGGTGACGATGAAGATCACCAGCAGCACCAGCATCACGTCGA